>JANOGE010000023.1:0-9520 GCA_031414035.1 Chitinophagaceae bacterium
ATTGTACCCATAATGCCTTTATTACCGCCGCCATAAATCAATATAATATTATGGGAGGCCAATACATGCCCCAAAACTTTTGCCTGTTCTTTAAATAAAGGGTTATTGCCGATTTTAGAACCACAAAAAACGGCCAGCGCTGTTATTGCCATAATTTAATTAACTTGAATTTTGTTGCAAGCTAATTATTCATTGTTAATTCTTCATTATAATTTAATATATGTCTCCTATTGTTTTATTCTCTTTTGTGATCGGATATTTTTTATTGTTGCTGACCGTGGCCTGGTTTACATCAAGAGGCAGTAATAATGAATCTTTTTTTATTGGCAACCGCAACAGCAACTGGATGCTGGTGGCCTTTGGTATGATCGGTACCAGTCTTAGTGGTGTAACTTTTGTAAGTGTACCGGGTGGTGTGGGCAGCGGTAATTTTTATTATTTCCAGATTGTATTGGGGTATTTGATCGGGTACATGGTTATTGCTTTTGTATTAATTCCCCTGTATTACAGGATGAACCTTACGTCCATTTACACGTACCTGGAAAAACGTTTTGGAATAAATGCACATAAAGCCGGGGCATTCTTTTTTATACTGTCCCGTGTTGTTGGCGCCACAGCCCGTTTATACCTGGTGATCAGCATCCTTCAGCTTTTTATTTTTGATAAATTGAAGATACCCTTCGAAATAACGGCGATAGTAATTCTGGTATTGATCTTATTATATACTTTTGAAGGTGGGGTAAAAACAATTATTTATACCGACACTTTACAAACTACCGGTATGCTTTTGGGACTGGTGGTTTGTATCATTGTTATAGTAAAAGCAATGGGCACTGATTTTGGGGGTGCTTTATCACTTATGAATGATAAAGGGTATACCAGAATATTTAATACGGATATAAAAGCAGGTTCCTTCTTCTTAAAACATATTATCGGCGGCATGTTCATTGCCATTGCCATGACCGGCCTTGACCAGGAAATGATGCAAAAAAATATCAGTGTAAAAAATATAAAAGATTCGCAGAAAAATATAATGACTTTTACGGCTGTGTTAATGGTGGTAAACCTGTTGTTTTTATTTTTAGGCGGGGTTCTTTATTTATATGCCGGCACTAATAATATTGTAGTGGCTCCCGATGATCTGTTTCCTACTATTGCATTGAGTGAGGCGTTCAGTGGTACCATCGGCATCCTTTTTATTATTGCATTAATATCTGCCTTATTTCCCAGCGTTGATGGTGCCATTACCTCACTTACCTCCTGTTTTTGTATTGATATTTTGGGGATTAATAAAAAACCGGGATCTGAAAAGGAAAAAAAACGTACCCGGCTTAAAGTGCATTTCACCTTTGCCGCCGTGTTCTTTGTGATGGTGCTTGTTTTTAAAGCGATTAATGATAAGTTGATTATTGATTTTATTTTAAAATTTGCAGGTATTACGTATGGGCCATTGCTGGGGTTATTTTCCTTTGGGATCTTAACAAAAAAACAGTTGAACGAAAAACTGATCTGGACCGTTTGTATAATTGCACCTCTAATGGCCCTCGGGCTGGATATGTTGAGCAGCCCGGAATGGTATGAAAAGAAACTGCATCTTTCACTGGGCTTAAAATCTATTTCCGAAAGTATTTTTCATGGTTATAAGATCGGAAACGAATTAATTTTAATAAACGGAATATTTACTTTTTTAGGGTTATTGTTAATTTCTGAAAAAGGAGGCAGCAAAGCAAATATTTCTGTGTAGCTTTACAGTGATAGTAAGTGCCATTCTTAACTTTTTGAAAGTGTAGAGTGGCATTGTGTTTTCAACAATGAACCGTTTTTTGAATCGTAACGAGGATACACAGACATTAAATGGAACTGATCAACCGGAAAGCAGAAATTTACACAAAGCGTTATACCACAGCACTGGATGAAGTGTTGAGTGAAATAGAAGCTTATACCCTGGCCAATCATCCCCATGCACAGATGCTCAGTGGCCATGTACAGGGGAAATTGCTGGAAATGATAAGCAGGATGATACAGCCGGAGAAAATTTTAGAAATTGGTACTTTCACGGGTTTTAGTACTTTATGTTTGGCAAAAGGTTTGCGGCCTGGCGGAAAATTGCATACTATTGAAATAAGGGATGATGATGCCGATATAGCAAACCGTTATTTTATGAGTGCCGGGGCAGAACATAAAATTGAATTACATGTGGGAAATGCAATGGAAATAATTCCGGCATTTAGCGAAAACTGGGACCTGGTTTTTATTGATGCCGATAAAGTGAACTATATTCCTTATTACGAATTAACTTTGCCACAGGTAAAAAGAGGTGGCTGGATATTGGCGGATAATGTCTTGTTTCATGGTGAAATTTTAGATGACATTGTAAAAGGGAAAAATGCAAAAGCAATACAGGCTTTTAACGAACACATAAAAAATGATGACAGGGTACAACAGGTAATGCTGACCATACGGGATGGGCTCTTATTAATTCAAAAAAAATAACAGAATGAACAGAATTTTTATATCTATCTTACTTTTTACCGTTCCATTTTGTGCAGGTGCACAAAAAATTTCCGTTGAGGAATATATTGCACAATATAAAGACATGGCTATAAAGGAAATGAAGCGAATGGGTGTGCCTGCTTCCATTACATTAGCGCAGGGAATTTTAGAAACGGAAAACGGGAACAGTGAATTGGTAAAAAAATCCAATAATCATTTTGGAATTAAGTGTAAGGATTCCTGGACGGGCGGAAGGGTATATCACGATGATGATGCCAGTGGTGAATGTTTTCGGGCCTATGAAACGGCCGAGGACAGTTACCGGGATCACAGTAATTACTTACGCGGAAGTAAACGGTATGAATCATTATTTGGCCTTGATGAAACGGACTATAAAAGTTGGGCATACGGAATAAAAAAAGCAGGATACGCAACCAATCCCGCTTACCCAAAAATACTTATTAAAAACATTGAGCAGTATAATCTTCAACAATACACCCTGGCTGGCATTGATGAAATACCCAAATTTGGGGAAACTAAAGAAAAGGGATCAGGGGAAGAAGTTAAGGGTAACAAAGCGATCAATCCGAATGATATCAATTCAGGTAAAGAGGTATCGGGAATAATAATTACTATTAATAAAACGAAATGTATTTTAGCTGAAAAAGGAACGTCTTTGCTGGCCATAGCCATAAAACACAATGTCAGTTTAATTAAGTTAATGGAATTTAATGACCTGTACGAAGATGGGATACTCACGAAAGACCAGTATGTTTTTTTGCATAAAAAATTAACAACAGGGGGTAAAGAATTTTATATACTGCAACCCGGAGAAACCCTCTATGATGCTGCGCAAAAGAATGGCATACAAATTAAGTACCTTAAGGAGTATAATAACATAAACACTGATGAACTGTTGAATACCGGTACAAAATTGTTTTTACAGCCTGGTTTTAATGTGGCCAACAATAATACTGAAAAGGAAAACAGTAAAATGCACCAGGTTACTGCTAAGGAAGGTTTATATGCCATAGCCAGGAAATATAATGTAACTGTTCAGCAATTGAAAGAATGGAATAACCTGAACAGCAATGATTTGAAGATCGGGCAGGAGATAATAGTTTCACAATAATTAAAAACACCCTGTTAAAACGGGAATTAAACTTTTTAAGCAAATGGTCATTCAGGTATTGGATAAAAAATTTAAACCTTTTATTAAGGCAATACAAATTCAGGAACAGATTGGTAAACTTGCCGGGCAGATCAATACGGATTATGCCGGTAAGTGCCCTTTATTTATAGCTATACTAAACGGCTCTTTTATGTTTGCTGCAGATCTTTTTAAAGAACTTACCATTGATGCCGAAATATGTTTTATTAAACTGGCTTCTTATAAAGGAACAAAGTCAACCGGTAATGTGATCACGTCCATCGGCCTGGACGAGCCTTTAAAAAACCGGCATGTTATTATTGTAGAAGATATCGTGGACACCGGAAAAACGTTACATGATTTTTTACCGCAATTAGTAAATCAACAGCCCCTGAGTTTAAAGATTGCAGCACTGTTGCATAAGCCTGAAGCGTTGGCATACCCCCTGGCAATTGATTACCTTGGATTTAGTGTACCTGATAAATTTTTGTTGGGTTATGGTCTTGATTACGATGGGCTCGGCCGTAACCTGAAGGAAATATATCAGTTGGTGGAAGGTTAAGCAGGCAACAAAAATGACTAAAATGACGTCTTAGTTGCGGTAATATTTACTTTGTTAGAATTTGTTTGCATTTGAAAAAACTTATATTCTATATTCCATTAGTTTTATTGGTATTTACTGCAAATGCCCAGTACTATTTACGCGGCGAGATAAAGGATGAAAAAAACCAACCACTCCAGAATGTAAAAATCCTTCTGCACTCAAAAAACCATATTTTTTTTACCGGCCCTGCCGGGGGATTTGGTATAAACACCCATTTGTTATTTGACACCATTACTTTAAGCCTGGACGGATATGAAACCAAAACGGTAAAAGTAAACAGTGAACAATGGCAATACCTGAGTTTAAAGATATCCCCTTCCAATGTTACTAAGAACAGGCCAAAGCTGATCTCGGTAACCAAAGACTTAAATCATACATCCAGACTTAACTGGTATGTTGATGATGAAACTTATTTTCAGCTTGTAGAGAATGAATATGTAAATGCAGGTAAGTATCCTAATACAGGCTTTTCTTTAAATATTAATAAAGCCTCGTATAGTAACGTCCGCCGTTTTATCAATATGAAAAGTATTGTCCCGCCGGATGCCGTCCGTACAGAGGAGATGATAAATTATTTTAACCTGCATTACAGACCACCGGAAAATAATGAGATTTTCCAGTTAGAATCGCAATTAACTTCCTGTCCATGGGATATGGAAAAACAATTACTGATCTTAAATCTAAATGCCAGAAAATTAGATTTGAATATGATACCCCCGGGTAATTTTGTTTTCTTAATTGATGTTTCGGGTAGCATGGATATGCCCAACCGCCTGCCTTTATTGAAAGCGGCATTTCAAATGTTCGTAAAAAATCTACGGGACATTGATACTGTTTCTATTGTTACCTATGGTGGAACAGTGGGTATTTCGCTACAACCCACCAGTGGAGCTGAAAAAGAAAAAATTATTCAGTCTATTGAAGAGTTAACGGCCAGTGGTGACACACCCGGCGAAGCTGCAATTATGACGGCTTATGTATTGGCAAATAAAACATTCATTAAAGGGGGAAGCAACAGGGTTATTTTAGCAACGGATGGTGATTTTAATGTGGGGATCACTTCTGAAAAGGCCCTGGAAGACCTGATCACCAAAGAACGGCAAAGTGGGGTATATCTTACCTGTTTAGGAGTAGGCATGGGGAATTTTAAAGATTCTAAACTGGAGATACTGGCAAAGAGAGGTAATGGCAATTATGCCTATATTGATGATATTAGAGAAGCTGAAAAAGTTTTGGTGAAAGAGCTGACACAAACGTTTTATGCAGTAGCCGATGATGTGTTTATGAACCTTAAATTTAATCCCGAACTGGTAAAAGAATACCGGCTGATCGGATTTGATAACAGGAAAGATGCAGTAGCGGACAGTACGGTTGATCTGGAAGGAGGCGAAATAGGTAGCGGGAATAGTGTGATGGCCATTTTTGAAATAGTACCAACCGGTGATCGATTGTTTAAAGCAGATATTTTTCCTAAGGACAAATTAGCAAGTGTAGAACTGCGATACAGTTTATGTAATGATACAGCTCATGTTCAAATGGTAAATGCCTGTCCTGCCAATTATACTGAGTTTAAAAATATAGACAGGGATTGGCAGTTTGCAACCGCAGTTGCTATGTTTGGTCTTAAAGTAAAACAATCCAAATATATTCAAAATGCAGATTGGCCAGATATACAAAAAATAGCTTTAGAAGCATATAATCCTAACAGTTATCTGCAAACAGAGTTTTTGCAAATGGTTGACAAAGCCCAAAAAATATATGCCCGTAAAAAAGGGAAAAAGGGAAAAAGGGAAAAATGAATTAAGAAAACATTTCCCTCACTTTATCAAAAAATGATTTATCCGTTTTTTCCGGCTTTGGTTTAAAATTTTCTGAATCCTGTATTTTATCAAGCATTTCCTTTTCTTCAGCGGATACATGTTGCGGGGTCCACACATTTACCTGAATTAACTGGTCGCCTTTTTCATAACTGTTTACATTAGGAAAACCTTTGCCTTTTAATCTGAAAATTTTACCGCTCTGTGTACCGGGGGGGATCTTGATCTTTGCCCTCCCATCAATAGTAGGGACTTCTATCTGTATTCCAAATACCGCATCAGGTATGGAGATATGGAGATCAAAAGCAACATTCAAGCCATCCCTGTGTAATTGCGGATGTGCCTCTTCTTCAATTAATACGATCAGGTCTCCCGGAGCCCCTCCACGTTCACCGGCATTCCCTTTTCCGCTTAAACTTAACTGCATCCCTTCCTGAACGCCCGCAGGTATATCTATCGTAACCGTTTCTTCCCCGTAAACCCGGCCATCTCCTTTGCAGGCTGCACATTTATGAGTAACCGTGCTTCCCTCGCCATTACAGGTCGGGCAGGTTGTAACTGTTTGCATCTGTCCTAAAAAAGTATTCTGCACCCTCCTTACCTGGCCACTGCCACCACAGGTACCGCAGTTTTGAACACTGTTCTTATCTTTTGCACCACTGCCATTGCAGGTATTGCAATGCACATATTTTTTTACTTTGATTGTTTTTTGAGCTCCTTTTGCGATCTCTTCATAATTCAGTTTTATTTTTACCCTCAGGTTGCTGCCACGTGTACCACGGCTCCTTCCACCAGAATTTTTTCTGCTGTTGCCTCCACCAAAAAAACTACCAAATGGATTATCATCACCAAAAATATCTCCAAACTGGCTGAAGATATCATCCATATTCATACCACCACCACCGCTAAATCCACCACTGCCACCTCTTCCGGGGCTAAACGCCTGGTGACCGAATCTGTCATATTGCGAACGCTTGTCGGTATCACTTAAAATTTCATAGGCTTCAGCGGCTTCTTTAAATTTTTCTTCAGCAGGCTTATCACCCGGGTTTCTGTCAGGATGATATTGCATAGCAACCTTTCGGTATGCTTTTTTAATTTCATCGGGAGTAGATGTTTTGGAGACACCTAATATTTCGTAAAAATCTTTTTTCGACATTTTTAAATGCTGCTTTTAATTATTTACCAACCACCACCTTTGCAAACCGGATTAATTTATTATTCAGGAAATAGCCCCTTTCAACCTCATCTACAACTTTTCCTTTCATATTTTCTGCCACTTCCACTTCTGTAATGGCTTCATGTTTTTCTACATCAAAAGCAGTATTTACACTTTCCATTGCTTTTAAACCTTTTGCCTGTAAAGTATTCCTGAGTTTATTAAATACCAGCTGAACACCTTTCTTGTTGGCAGCAATATCATCACTTTCTTCTATTTGCTTTTCTGCACGGTCACAATCATCCATTACTTCCAATAGTGAAATAATCACGTCTTTACCGGCTGTTTGAATCATCTCCATTCTTTCTTTTGCATTACGGCGTTTAAAATTGTCGAATTCAGCAAAAAGGCGGAGATATTTATCCTTTTGTTCTTCGAGCTCAACCCGTATTTTTTCCATGGCATCTTCGCCCCCCGGATTAGTAAGATGGGTATTTCCGGGTACATCAGCATCAGCATTAATGTTCATTTCTTCGTTTTCAGTTGCTATTATATCTTTTTCTTCCATATATAGGGTTTAAAAATTGGTGGCAAAGGTACAACAGTCAAACATTTTGCCAAGGCATGATTTGCAGTCAAATTGACAATAAAGTTCAAATATGTGCCTGATATATACAATCTGTCTGACACGGATGTTACCTTTGAGCCATGAAAAGTATTTTTTTGAATAAAAATATCAGCAGGAGAGTAGAATCCGGGCATCCATGGATATTTGGTAATGAAGTAAATACAGGAAAAGCACTTGATTCTGCGGCAAAAGCAGGCGAAGTGGTAATGGTGTATACCCACGATAAAAAATTTATTGGGAAAGGATATATAAACCCCCAATCACAGATAATGGTTCGTTTACTAACCAGGGATAAGGATGAAGCCATTGATGAGTCGTTTTTTCTGAACCGTATAAAAAAGGCATGGGAATACCGGCAAAAAATCGGGTATACCGAAAACTGCCGGCTCATTTTTGGTGAAGCTGATGAACTCCCCCAACTTATTATTGATAAATTCAATGATCATTTTGTTATTCAGACACTGGCATTGGGGATAGATGTGTGGAAACCTGCTATTGTAAAAGCCATTGAAAAAATATTTACACCCAAAGGAATTTACGAACGTAATGATGTGCCGGTGCGGGAACTGGAAGGATTAGAACAACAAAAAGGTTTTCTTTCTGAAGAATTTGATACCAATATCATCATTAATGAAAACGGGATAAAATATCATGTAGATATTGCGAATGGACAGAAAACCGGTTTTTTTTTAGATCAGCAGGACAATCGGCTGGCTATACAGCATATTGTAAAAGGCGCAGATGTTTTGGGTGCTTTTTGTTATACCGGTTCATTTGAAATCAGTGCAGCTCATCATGGTGCCAGATCGGTTTTAGGATTAGATATTTCTCAAAATGCCATTGATATGTGTGTAAAAAATGCAGCATTGAATGGGGTAGAGGCCATATGTAAATTTGAATGTGTGAATGCATTTGATGTTCTGAAAGCATGGACAAAAGAAAACAGGATTTGGGATGTGGTAATGCTTGATCCTCCTTCGTTTACTAAAAGCAGGGCAACTATTGATAAGGCTGTTGCCGGGTATAAGGAAATCAACTTACGTGGAATGAAACTGGTTAAGCCCGGTGGGTTTTTAGTTACTTCAAGCTGCACCAATCTTGTGCAACCTGAATTATTTTTAGATATTATTCAAATGGCAGCAAACGATGCCAGGCGAAAAATACGACAGGTTTTATTTCATTCACAATCTGCAGATCATCCTGTTATAAGAGGCCAGGAAAATACACACTATCTTAAATTTTTGATTGTACAGGTAATGTAGTTAAGAAAAGGGGAGATTATTTTACAACCTGAAACTTACCGGAATCAATGATCTTTCCTTCTTTATCCCGAAGCTGGTAAATATAAATGCCACGATAAAAGTCATCCAGGGGTAAAGTGATCTTTTTAGAAATAGCATTCATTTCATTAACTTTTTTCCCCATAAAATTATAGATCTGAAAAGAAAAGGATTTATCATACCCGTACAGGAATTCAAAATTGATTACCGTAGTAGCAGGTATTGGATAAGGCTTTATCAATTTTGCAACAGGTTCACCGGGTCCAGGAGTTTTACTTTGTGCAAAAGCAGTAAAAGTTATTCCAATAAATAATATCAGTATGTAAAAATATTTCCTCAACATCATAAAAATATGAAAAATGTTTGAAATAATCAACACTTCGTAGATG
>JANOGE010000024.1:0-6970 GCA_031414035.1 Chitinophagaceae bacterium
AGTACTATCGGGATGTCATGCTTTGGCCGTTGAATAAATCCGATAGCTATCGGATGCAGGGAGATCAAATCATCCCGAAGTAAAATCTATTTGCAACAGCAACTGAGCATGTCATGTAATTCTCAGTTTTTGATTAATGGGCGCAAAGGTAAGGCTTTTATTGCCTAAAACAATTTAAATGTCAAACTTTGCGTTTAATAACAGCTTTTTATTATATGGTTAAACTAATTTTGATTTTTCTTATCTATATACAGCCTGACTCAACCTTCTATGTATAAAGTGCTGATCTTTCTGCTGGCCATTTCCAGTTGTTCATGGGTATATGGACAAACGGATTCTCTTACCCGTGAAGAAAAACGTGCGTTGGATTCGATGTTTAAAAATGATGATTTCATTAAACTGATGCTTGGTAAAAAGAAAAGTTTTTTTGATATAAACATCGGGATAGGTAACGGGATATTCAGCCTTAAGAATAATGCTTTGAATGCAGGGGTGTCGGTTACCAATAAAACATTTTATACGCCCTCTGCCGGGTATTATCATAAAAGTGGTTTAGCGGTATCTGTACGGGGTTTTTTAACAGCTGATAACAGCCGTTTAAAAATGTACCAGTTTGCCATCAGCCCTTCCTATGTGTACACTAATAAAAATATAGATGCAGGAATATCCTATACCCGTTTTATAGAAGGCTCATCTGCAGGTTTTGAGGTGAGTCCTTTTAAAAATGATCTTTATGGCAGCGTCGTTTATAAGAAAACATGGATAGAGCCGGGGCTTGCACTTGGATATTCATCCGGAAAACAGGTAGCGTATTTTGATACGGCTTTTTGGTATACATCACCCCTGTATCCTTATCCTGCCAGGGTTATTCATATCAGTGATACAATAACCACAAAACTCCGTGCATTTTCATTAATAGTATCTGCAACACATAAATGGAATTATTATAAGCTGATCAATGCAAAGGATGCCATTCAGCTGCAGCCCGTTTTATTTTTGAATGCCGGGTCACTCCGATGGAATACCTCCCATTCAAGCAGCCTGAACAACCGCCGCACATTTGTTCAAAATTACCTCAAGGACAGGTATGGTGATGGCAGTGAATCTTCATCATTTAAGCTGCAGTCAGCAGCCTTATTAATGCAGATCACTTATTATATTGGCCCGTTTTATATTCAGCCACAGGGGTATCTTGATTATTACTTACCCGCAACAACGGAAAAAAGATTAACGGCTTTGTTTTCTGTTACCACAGGATTTTCTTTTTAGTGATCCGGTTCTCTTAACAAATAATTGTAAAAATGATCTTGTTGTTGGCATATTAGTTGGTGAATAAATGTTAACCTAATTTAATTATATGAAAAGGATTTTTTTTTCACTTGCAATATTAATGATCATCAGCACAACAGCATTTTCACAAAAGCTGCACATTGGGTTTAAAGGCGGTACTTCCATCAACAAACTGAGCGGTAAATCATTTAAAGAAGAATTTTCATTTGGCTATCACCTGGGTGGTTTTTTTGAAGTGGGCCTGGGTAAAAAATTTGCTATCCAGCCCGAAATATTATTCAGCCAGAGCAATGTGGATACATCCGGCAGTTTCAGCAGTGTGTACCAGTTTAAGCAACTCGATAAAGTAAAGTTGAATTATCTCAACATTCCAATTTTGCTGAACTTTAAACCCGCTAAAATACTTACGCTGCAGGTAGGCCCGCAGTTTGGAATTTTAACCAATAAAAGCAATACCCTTTTACAAAACGGAAAGGAAGCCTTTAAAGGCGGTGATTTCAGTATGCTTGGCGGTGTGCAGATCAATATATCCCATCTTACTATTTATGGCCGGTATGTACTGGGGCTAAGCAATATCAATAATATTGATAATAACGAAAAGTGGAAGAACCAGAGTTTCCAGTTAGGTATCGGGTTTAGATTATAATATTAACTTTGCCAAAGTTATTTATGGACGTATGATGGTGATAGAGCCATCAGTGTTCCATTTAACAACGGCGGAAGGTAGAGCTTCTGTAAGATCATCCTGGCGGTGTTGAACAATATAGTCAACACCGTTTTTTATGATGATATCTATATCTGTAAAAACAGCAGGCGGTGGATAACCGGAAACATTAGCTGAAGTGGAAACAAGGGGTTTGCCAAAACGTTTTATCAGTTGATTACAAAACGGGTCATTGGTTATGCGGATTGCGATGCTGCCGTCTTTCTGGATCACATTTTCCGCCATGCCCGTGCCACCCTCATATATTAAAGTAGTGGGCCTGGGAATGCCCTTGATATAATCAAACACCTTTGGGTTGGGTTCTGTAACGTATTTGAGAATATCATTTTCATCAGCTAATAAAACGATCATGGCTTTTTTATCCGAACGTTTTTTTAAAGCATACAATGATTCCACCGCAGCGGCATTGGTAGCATCACAACCGATCCCCCATACGGTATCGGTTGGATACAGGATAAGGCCGCTGTTATTTAATACCAACAAACACTGTTCAATATCATTTTCAAATTCTACCATAAACTTTTATAAACATTCATTACTGCACCGGCAGCTCTTTCCTGTGTAAAATGTTGTGCATGTTGCCAACCCTTTTCTGCCAGGTCCGAAGCTAATGCCTTATCCGTACAGATCTGTTTCATTGCCGCTGCAATTTCTGTATCACTGCCGGGATCAATATAAAATGCCCCGTCGCCACCCGCTTCCGGAAGACAGGATACATTGGAAGTAATGACCGGCAGCCTGCTCCACAACGCTTCCAGTACGGGAATACCAAAGCCTTCAAAAAAAGAGGGATAGATCATGGCCACAGCAGATTGATAGATAGCCGGGAAATCAACTGCAGATCTATACGTTGATGAGGATCTTGCAGATGGTGTGTCTGAAAGAAAAATTATTTTCTTTTCCTGTCCACTTTGTTTCAGATACGCTTTAACCTGGTTTTTATATTTTCCGCCTTCCCCGATCACCACTAATGGAATATCCAGTTCATCTTTTAGCAGGAATAATGCTTTACAGATATTCAACAGGTTCTTTCTTTCAATAACTGAACCCACACTTAAAAAGTATTGCTCCGGTAATCCATACCGTAATTTAATGATCTTTTTTTCTGTATCACTTACTTTTTTGCCAAAAGCCGGGTTACAACTCTGGTAACAAACGGTGATCTTTTCTTCAGGGGTCTTATAAAACTCAATGATGTCTTTTTTGGTTTGTTCGCTGATGGCAATTATCCTGTCAGCATGCAGGCAGGCATACCGGAATTTTTTAGTATAAATTTTTACGTCAATGGGGTTGTATTGTTCCGGGTAGCGCTCATGAATCAGATCATGCACCGTAACTACAGACCTGGTTCCTGTCTTATCGATCCCAACAGGTATCTCATGACTCAGTCCGTGATACAGGTCGATCTTATATTTTTTCAGATCCGTTTTCACCAAACGGCTTCGCCAGGCAGAAGGGAATAGTTTGTGAACAAGGCTTTGCGGTAATATTTCATGCAGGTTATCGCCCTTCAGCCGAAAAAGGTCTGCGTGTTTGGGATTGAACAAATAATACTGATGCCCGGGATAAAAGCCTGACAGGGATTGTATCAATGTACGGCTGTAATGACCAAGCCCGGTACCATTATGATATGCCCTTTTTGCATCGAAACCTATATTCATAGTGGGCAAAGGTGAATTATTTTTGTGAATATGGCATTGCAAAAGTAAACGCAAGAAAAGATCGCCTGCGTTAATACAGGTGGTAACATAATTACAATTATTTTCGCAGTAAATTTTCATGATGAAAGAACTTATACTGGAAGCATGGGGTAACCGTGAGCTTTTAAAAGAAACAAAATATAGCGAAGCGGTAAGGGCAGTTATTGAAGAAGTGGATAAGGGCCGTTTACGTACCGCATCTCCGGGTGCAGTTGGCCCGCAGGGTGCAGTGCAATGGGAGGTTAATGAATGGGTGAAGCAGGCTATACTAATGTACTTTGCCATTCAGCAGATGGAAACATTTACGTTACCGCCTTTTGAGTTTTATGATAAGATGAAACTGAAATCCGGCTATGCCTCGTTGGGTGTAAGGGCGGTGCCACATGCAGTGGCGAGGTACGGCGCTTATTTGGGAAAGAATGTAGTGTTGATGCCCAGTTATGTAAATATAGGCGCCTATGTAGATGAAGGGACAATGGTGGATACCTGGGCAACAGTGGGCAGTTGTGCACAGATCGGGAAGGGTGTGCACCTCAGCGGGGGAGTGGGTATTGGTGGTGTACTTGAACCTTTGCAGGCAAGCCCTGTTATTATTGAAGATGGTTGTTTTATCGGCAGCCGTTGTATAGTGGTGGAAGGCGTGAGGGTGGAAAAAGAAGCGGTACTGGGTGCTAATGTGGTATTAACCCAATCTACAAAAATTATTGATGTTAGCGGTGCAGAGCCGGTTGAAATGAAAGGAAGGGTTCCGGCTAGAAGTGTGGTGATCCCCGGCAGTTACACAAAAAAATTTCCTGCAGGAGATTTTGGCGTTGGATGTGCATTGATCATCGGGCAACGAAAACCATCAACCGATCTTAAAACAAGTTTGAATGATGCGTTGAGGGATTTTAATGTATCTGTTTAATAAAGGCCTTTTTAATATATTCAGATGAATGAAGCCCGTAAGAAAAATTACACAACCGGATTCATCATTACTTTTATTGGCGCTATCCTGTTCAGCACCAAAGCCATTTTCGTAAAACTTGCTTTTGCCAATACCGGAACAGATGCGGTTACCCTGCTGGCCTTAAGGATGGTTTTTGCATTGCCTTTTTACCTGGCCATTGCTTTTTTATACAGTAGCCGGTCATCGAACACCAGGTTTACAACGAAACAATGGCTTTTCATAATTATACTTGGATTTACCGGGTATTACCTGAGCAGCCTGTTTGATTTCATAGGACTTCAGTATGTTTCTGCAGGACTTGAGCGGTTGATACTTTTTTTATATCCCACTTTTGCCGTTCTGCTTAATGCGGCCATATTTAAAAAGAAGGTAAATAAGATACAGGGCTATGCTCTGGCACTAACTTACTTAGGCATTGGCATAGCTTATTTTGGTGAATTAAAGATGAATTATACCAACCCTCATTTTTTTTTAGGCACCTTTTTTATTTTCTTATGTGCACTTAGTTTTTCGTTTTACCTGGTAGGAAGCGGAAGATTAATACCACTTGTTGGTTCTGTAAAATTTACTGCCTATACCATGACGGCGGCAGCATTTGGCGTTATCGTTCATTATTTTGCAGCAGGTAATACCATACATTATTTCAGCACCCCATTATTAGGCTATGGGGTATTGCTGGCCATTATTGCAACGGTTATTCCCACCTTTTTTATTTCCAGCGGGTTAAAAAAGATAGGCTCGAATAATGTGGCCATTATTTCCAGTATCGGGCCTGTTTCCACTATTTTACAGGCGCATTTTATTTTAGGGGAAACCTTATCCATAGCCCAGGTTGGAGGAACCATTTTGGTTATTGCAGGGGTTTTATTAACCGGGTGGTTCAACAGGGATATTTAGTTTTTTTTGAAATCAATTTACACTTTACATTTGCGGTCCTGAATGATAGATGCCCAGATGGCGAAATTGGTAGACGCACTGCCTTCAGGTGGCAGCGTTCGCAAGGATGTGCAGGTTCGAATCCTGTTCTGGGCACGGTGGACAAGCCGGATATTTTACGGCTTGTCCATATTTTACTGATAAGTTACATTTATAAATTATGCATGATGAATAAGATAACATGGGTATTACTTTTTTTTGTTGTTCTATGTATCCCGGCAACAGCACAAACGTATAAAATTGATACATCAACCATAACGTTCGAAAAGAAGCAGCGGCCCTGCCTTAGTGTACAGTATGATGCATCGCCTAAAACCGTAAAAAAGGCATGCGATGATTTTTTTAAGAAAAACAACGACTTAAAAATAAAAGGCATTGGTTTTTTAACCAACAAAGAGGTCATCTCCGCTATTGATGTAAATCTGCCTTCCATTTCTGATAAAAGAATGAACCTTTACGTGAGTGTTACAGATGCTCCCGGCGAAAGGTCTGAACTGAAATATTTTACGTCTTTTGGTTATGATCTGTTTGTAGGCCCCGATAATTATCCCACTGAATTTGCGGCCATGAAAAAAATACTGAATGATTTCAGCATGGATTTTTTAATTGATTTTTACGGATCCGAGGCTTCAAGGGTTACCAGGGAGATCAAAGGGCTGGAAAAAGACATCAGCAAAAATAATAAGGACATTAAAAAAAATACCCGGAAAGCAAGAAAGAAATCGGCTGAGGTGGCCAATGGTATGAAGGCTAAAAATACTTCCATGCAAATGGAGAATGATCAGATGAAGATCAAGATCAGTGATTTGAATAAAGAGATAGAGACCATAACCATAAAACAGGCGGGCATTACTAGAAATTAAATTTCTTAAATTAATATTTTCTTAAGCATACGTTACTGAAACAATAACAACGGCCGGTAATTTATCAGTCCATCACTTCATATACGTTCATCGGGTTGGCTTTATTTTTCAAACTCACTTCACCCACTTTGCGGCAATTGAAAGATTCTTTTACTTTTTGATAAGCGGATTCATTGATGATGACCTGGTTGTCTTTTGCTATAGATTGTAAACGCTGTGCAATATTCACTTCATCGCCAATTACTGTATAATCGAGCCGGCGCAGGTTAGCAGAACCTATATTGCCGGAGATCATCTCGCCACTGTTTATACCGATAGAAACTTTTGGTGAAAAATTTATGGTGCTTGATTCATTCGGAAGTTCTTCAATTTTTTTTCGCACGGCCAGGCAGGCATCAATGGCCCTGTCTAAATGGTAATCGCCCCTGAAAACGGCCATGATGGCATCGCCTATGAATTTATCGATATATTTCTAAAGCGCGGCGCGTGATGGCGAATTTCTGTTGGG
>JANOGE010000025.1:0-11616 GCA_031414035.1 Chitinophagaceae bacterium
CCGGATGCGGTTGCTGCATCAGGACTAATAAAAGGATTGGGGCTGAATAAAAAAGTGATCACCATACTGGAAGGTGAAAGCCTGGTAAATGATGCTTCTGCATTGATAGCTTACCGCTATGCAGTGATGGCGGTTACTACCGGCACCTTTGTTTTTTGGAAAGCAGGTATCCAGTTTTTATTGGTATCAGGAGTCGGAATTCTTATAGGACTGGTTACCGGTTGGCTGTTTGTGTGGGCACATAAAAGAATTGAAAACAATCCGGTAGTAGAAACCAGCTTTACTTTACTGGCTCCTTTTGTTTCATACCTTACTGCAGAACATTTTCACATGTCGGGTGTATTAGCCGTAGTAACTACGGGATTATTTATTGCCCGTAAATCGCCGGAAGCTTTTTCGTACCAGGCACGCATGAGGAGCAGGGTGCTATGGGATACCCTGATCTTTTTATTACAGGGATTTGTTTTCATCCTCATCGGTCTTCAATTGCCTTCCATTATTGAAGATATGGGAAACTATCCCATGGGTACTATCGTAATTTACGGGTTAACCATCAGTCTTGTTACGATCGTTGTTCGTATCATCTGGGTTTTTGCCGGTGCACATTGGCAAAATGTATTCAGAAAAAAGAAAAAGGTTACCGTGGATACAACCGCAGAAATGAAACCTGATGAAACCTGGAAAAATGTACTTATTGTAGCCTGGACCGGAACCCGGGGTGTTATATCATTGGCAGCTGCGCTGGCGTTACCGCTGGTTTTACTGGATGGTACTGCTTTTCCAAAAAGGTCTTCCATTATTTTTCTTGCCTTTGTGGTGATATTTGTTACCCTGGTTATACAGGGTCTTTCGCTGAAATTATTAATACGCCTGCTAAAAATAAAATCAAACGATAATACCGATGAAGAAGAAAAAGAATTACAGTTATACCTGGCCAGCAGTACCCTGCACTTTATTGACAAAGAGTTTCCTGTACCCGGCGATAATAAATTGCAACAACAAATGAAAATGCAATATGAACAATTAATACGTAAACTGTCGAAAGAGATAAAACTGAACAGAAAAGCAAAATATCAAAACCGTGAAATACAGGTACCTGTTCCTGACAACCTGTTGAATGCACAAAATGAAATTAATAAATTTCAGCGCTCTTTATTATTAAAAATGCATAAAGATGGCCAGTTCAGTAATGAAGCCATCAGGCATATTGAAAGGGAAATGGATATTGATGCATTGAAAATAGACCAGCAATTACCCAAAGAAAAGTAAAGGCTAATAAAATTATACCAGGCCTGAAAACATTACTGATGAAGGATAATGTTCATCCTTCCGCATAAAGGGTATGGTATTTGCATATCGTTAATGCTGTGTATTGTCTCAAAATAATTTGAACCGGTTGCAGCATTCACCTGAAAAAATATAATTATGAAAAAGATCATTGTATTCCTGGCATTAACTGCAGCATTAACAGTTGTTGCATGTACAGATAAAGCACCTGAAGCAAAGAAAGAAGTAATTATTGTACCTGCCACCCCGGTTATTATTGTAAAAGACCCTCCTGTAAAAGAACCTAAGGGTACCACTATAACAGTAGACAAGAATGGCGTAAAGATTGAAACTAAAAAGAACAATAAGTAATACAATTAACCGGGTAATGGTTAAACATACGTAAAACCATTTAGTGAAATCAAACACCGGGTATTGTGCAAATAAAAAGAGCGTTTCAGTTTCCTGAAACGCTTCTTCCTTAAATCCCTACATACTTACCTGCTTATTGTTTTGCATCATTATTCTCTTTAACTTTTGTGCCTCCTCTGTGTGTTGCATTAATGGAAGCAAACTTTATTTTAAGGCCGGCAATTTTTAGGTTGTCATTGGTCTTAAGGTCTTTTTCAATGGCATTCTTCCTGGTATCCAATGCTTCATACAGCACATTAATCTCATCCCAGTCTTCCCTGGTATAATTGCTTTTATTATCAGCAACAGCATCTACAAAGTTTTGATATATACTCAGTGCATTGGCACCGGTAACAAATGCAAATTGCATATCATCGCCAATTCTGCCCTCGCCAAATAACCTGTCTCTTAAAACCTTACGGAAGTTTGGAGCTGCTTTAGCTTCCTGCTCCTTAATAGCCAGTTCATACTTTGCTTTTAAAGCTTCGTATTTTGCTTTACTGGCATCGGCATTTGCTTTTTCCTCCTCGGAAAGCATAGTAAGGTTTTTTTCTGCTTTCAATGCTCTTTCCTGGTAACCATTGTTAATGGCTGTCCAGTTTTCAACGGTATAAACCGGTGTAGCTTTTTCAACAGAATCAACGTAAGCGTTCAGCATCTCTGCATCCTGTTTTGCTTCTTTGTTTTCGTTATTACAGGCTGTAAATCCAACAGATAGGATAGCCGCTGCAATTAATAATCTTGTCTTTGTCATTTTACTTTTTTTTATTTAACCGGTAAGGCAACATCCATGCCATGAAGCCTGCAGGTAATTGTTATAAGTAGTTTTGTAATTGCATGAATAAATAATTTCTAATGCAAAAGTATTTTGTTTCGGGTATTGAAGCATTACACTTTTAACAGCCATTGTTACATCATTCACACTTTAGCCATTGTAAAGGTTTAATAAGTATACCTTGCTAAAAAAAATTATGGAAAAGCGTATACTTGGTATTATTTTATCGCTGCTGGGCGTTGCCGGCCTTATTTATGCAGGCGTACAATTTATGAATGGCGGAGAAGGCACCCGAAATATTAAAGCCATTATTTTCAGCGGTGTGCTGGGTGGTATATTCTTTTTTGCCGGCATCGGGCTGATAAGGAATACGAAGGATAAAGCAACCTAGCAGCATTGTTGATACGGACTTATTTATTTAAAACCCAAATAATATAGTTTAATATTGTTGCAAAACTTACCCAGGCTATGTATGGCACAAGCAGCCATGCAGCGGGTTTTGAAATTCCTGAAAAGCGTATGATGGTGAACAGAATCACCAGTAGCATCAGCATAATATCGAGCAAGGCAAATGAAACAGAATGAAATTTAAAAAAAGTATGCTCCAGCAAAAATTCAGAAAAAGTTGCAAGGCAAATAATGTAATGGCATTATTTTTTTGTGGCGCAGCAACGTTGCTTTTCCAGATCAGCCACAGGGAAATACCCATCAATAAATAAAGCGATGTTCAAACGGGTGCAAATAAATAAGCAGGCGGATTCCATGCCGGCTTGTTTAGTGCATCAAACCATGGATTCATACCTGTACTGGCAATTAACCCACTTATGATTCCCGTGCCTTCACAAATAAGGATTGCAATAATTAATTTCCAGGTTAATGATAAGTTCTTACCCATACTGATTTTAGTATTTTTTTCATACCTTTTTACCATTTCAACAAGTGAATGGCAGTATTCTTTTAAGTTACCGGTATTTATATCCGGTTTTCTGGTATCCGGGATAGTAACAGGCATTTCTTCAATATATTTTGTTAGTTCAGGATGTTTTTCCTGTATCATCAAAGTAATGCCAAGTATGGCTGCATTTAATTCTGTTTCGGCTTTCATTTTACAGTTTATTGATCCTTTATGCAATTACTGCATGCTTATTTACTTTAACACATTGCAATAACTCTTTAATATAGGCATCTGCTAATTTATCGGTGGCCGCTTTGTCAGATGGGTTTCCCGTATCATCAAAGGTTGTGGCAACATTTGACACACAAAACATATTTGTAACTACCCATGCCCCTATTTTCCAAAGTGTAAATTGTAACGACATTAATGCCTGGGTACCCCCAAAAGCACCTGCTGATACCGTGCAAATTGAAATGGGTTTACCATGCCATTCATCATACAAAAGATCTACTGCATTTTTTAAACTGGCGGGATAACCACCATTATATTCAGGTGTTACTATAATTATCCCATCGGCAGCTTTTATTTTACCGGCAAAATCAAGCACCGCTTCAGAAGGCTTTTCCTGTGTTTTTAGCGTATCTTCAAAAACAGGAAAGCTGTATTTTTTTAAATCAAGAATTTCTGCTGTAGCCAGAATATTTTGTGATAAATAATTTTGAAAGTACAACGAAACGCTTTGGCTTTTACGCCCTTTTCTAACACTGGAAGATAGAATGGCAATATGTGGCATGTTATTATTTTAAAATCAAATGATGCTGTGTTTAAAGGGCTAAATACCCTCCATCAATTTCTAAACTGGTTCCTGATACAAAAGAACTGTCATCCGTAGCTAAAAAAATAAAACCCATAGCTATTTCTGCTGATTTACCCAAACGTTTCATGGGGTGCAAATCAATGATTTGCTGTTTTACAGCTGCATTACTGGTAATACCCCCTTTAGCTAAAAGTGGGGTATCAATAAATCCCGGGCAAATGGCATTGATACGGATGCCTTCGGTTGCATATTCCAATGCGGCAGTTTGGGTAAGCCCTATTACACCATGCTTTGCAGCCGCATAATGCGATGAAGAGGCAAAACCAACTTTACCAAGTATGGAAGCCATATTTACAATAACCCCTTTTTTTTGTTTTACCATTTGTGTAAGCTCATGCTTCATACAGTTGAAAACGCCGGTAAGGTTTACCCCAATCACTTTCAGCCATGCTTCTTCTTTCATATCAGCTGTTTTATTTGGTTCGCCGCCAATGCCTGCATTGTTGAGGGCAACATCAAGTGATCCAAATATGGCTACGCTTTTTTCAACAGCCGTTTTTACTTGTGTAAATACAGATACATCACATTCAATAAAAACCGCTGCCGCATTTTCCTTTTTTATTTCCAGCATTACCTGGTCTGTTGTTTCTGATGGGATGTCGGCAACTACAATGTTTGCCCCTTCTTTAGCTGCCGCCATGCAACAGGCTTTACCAATACCGGATAAACCGCCGGTAATGAATACTGTTTTTTGTTCTAATTTTTTCATTACTAATTTTTTGCATTAAATATTGGTGAAAAACATTTTGTGCTGTTATATAAAATATACCACTAAATCAAAGATGAAATAACCGGTTGTGTAAAGTGTTATATAATTGCATAATAGATTTACATAATTCACCTGCTTAAAAAATCAAGTCTCTCCCTGGTTTTATATTATCTTTCTTTTATCAGCTTTATTTGGTAACTTGTATCCATATCACATTTGCATGCATTCTGCTTTAAGAAAAGCTTAAAAAGCTGCTCCAGTAAACACGCTTAGTGTATAAAAGATATAACCAAAATTGTTTAGTGTGTGAATTGTGTAACAATTTTAAAAAGTTGTGTAATAAATGTGCCCTAAAGCATTGGAACTTTGTAAGCAAGCGATAAAAACCTATTGAAGTTACATATCAAATACATGGTTAGTAACCGCTGTAAAATGGCGGTTAAGGAAGAACTGAAAAAACTCGGGCTTCACTTTATTGTGGTAGAACTGGGCGAAGTGGAGATCATGGAAAATATTTCAGCAGAGCAGCGGGTGCTTTTGCAAACGGGTTTACTCAATTCAGGACTGGAACTGATGGACGACCGCCGCTCTGTATTGATTGAAAGGATTAAAAATGTGATTATAGATATGGTACATCATTCTGATGTTGAGATCAGGGTAAATTTTTCACATTATCTGGCAGAAAAATTAAACCACGATTATACTTACCTGGCCAATTTATTTTCGGAAGTACAGGGCACCACTATTGAACAATTCATCATTGCCCATAAAATTGAGCGCATAAAAGAACTGATCATTTACGGTGAACACAACATTACCGAAATTGCCTGGAAGATGAATTACAGCAGTGTGGCCCATTTAAGTAACCAGTTTAAAAAAATGACCGGCCTTACGCCTACCCATTTTAAAAACTTAAAAGATAAAAGAAGAAGCCCGATAGAGGAAATCGGGAACGCCCGCAGTGATTATGATGTCCCTATTGAAACTGACGGAAAAATAAATGATTAAATGTTTATTTGGCAAATGTTTTAAATTTTATAATTAAACCTGAATTCGTGAATATTAAAAGCCTGAATATAAAAGCTGTCAGCCTGAGCCTGTCGAAGGCGGTGCAATCCTACAGGAGCTTTGCTATAGCAAAACCAGCCTTCGAAAGGCTCAGGCTGACAGAAAAATAATTTAAACATTTTATATGATATTTTTTGTTTCTGCTAAATGAATTTATGAATGAAATAAAATATTTGCGTTAAAAAATACCTGCAACCATATTAAATGAAATCAAAAAAAGCCACAGCAAAAAACAATATACCGTTGGAAAAATCTACCAACGAATTTCCTGTTGTGGGCATTGGCGCTTCTGCAGGCGGGCTCGATGCATTTAAAAAACTGCTGAAAGCCATTCCCGAAGATTCAGGAATGGCTTATGTGCTGGTGCAGCATTTAGACCCCAGCCACGAAAGCATGCTGCAGGAACTGTTGCAAAAAGTTACCAATATACCGGTGCTGGAAATTGCTGACGATATAAAAGTAGAACCCAATCATATTTACGTTATACCCAGCAATAAAATGATGGTGGCAACAGATGGTGTTTTACTGCTTGCCCCCCGCCCTGCAAAAAGTAAAAACGAACGCCACCTGCCTATTGACCTTTTCTTTTCTTCGCTGGCAGAGATACATCAATCGCATGCAATAGGTGTTGTATTATCAGGCACAGCCAGCGATGGTACAATGGGGCTTAAAGCCATCAAAGATCATGGTGGAATTACATTTGCGCAGGACGAAGCATCGGCTGCTTATGAAGGAATGCCGCATAATGCGGCGCAGGCCGGTGTGGTCGACTTTATCCTTCCTCCGGAAAAAATACCACAAAAATTACTGGAACTAACTAAAATAATAAATGGCAACGGCCATTATGCAGAAAATCTTCCCATGAAGGATGATGAAGTTTTTAAACAGATACTTTCACTGCTGCGCATCCGCAAGGGAACCGATTTTACCTATTACAAGCAAACCACCATACGCCGCAGAATATTGCGCCGTATGGCTATTAATAAAAATGTAGAGCCGGCTGTTTATCTTACCTATTTACGGGAAAATAAACCAGAACAGGATGTGCTTTACCAGGACCTGTTAATACCCGTTACCAGTTTTTTCAGAGATGCTAAAACCTTTGATAATTTATACGAAACAGTTTTTCCGCTTATTGTAAAAAATAAAACACCGGGCGAGCCCATCCGTGTGTGGGTGGCAGGCTGCAGTACCGGTGAAGAAGCTTATTCAATTGCTATTTGTTTAAAAGAGTTTTTAGGCAACCTCACCCCCAACCCCTCTCCAAAAGAGAGGAGGGCAGCGGACCGGGCTGGTTCTTCCTCCCTCTCCTTTGGAGAGGGCCGGGGTGAGTTTATACAAATATTTGCTACCGATATCAGTGAACCGGCTATTGTAAAAGCAAGGGCAGGCATTTATACAAAAAACGAAGTAGAAAACATATCGCCTCAACGTTTGCAGGAATTTTTTACCAAAACCAATGGTAGTTATCTTGCCAATAAATCCATCAGGGATATGTGTGTATTTGCGGTACATAATTTTTTAAAAGACCCGCCATTTGGTAAAATGGATTTAATAAGCTGCCGCAATGTGCTTATTTATATGGAGCCTTACCTGCAAAAAAAAGCACTGACTACCTTTCACTATTCACTTAATCAAAAAGGTTTTTTATTATTGGGCAAATCAGAAACCACCAGCGGTGTGCCCGATCTTTTTATATCAAGCCGGTTAAAAGAGGGCAAAAGCGATAAACTGTTTTCACGCAAAGATGTACCCGGCAAATTCGTACATGTGGCAAGCCAGCGAACTGAGCAGCATTTCAGCCAAAGCAATACCAGCACCGGTAACGAAAGTGTAAGCACCGACTTTCAAAAAACAGCCGATGATATCATGCTTCGTAAATACACGCCTGCCGGTGTGGTAGTTAATGATGCCATGGATATTGTACATTTCAGGGGCAACACCGGCAATTATCTGCAGCAATCGCCCGGTAAACCAAGCCATAATTTATTAAAAATGGCAAAGGATGGATTGTCATTTGAGCTGCGAAACATTTTACATAAAGCAAAAAAACAGAAGGCGACTGTCATCAAAGAAAACATTCCTGTTGAAATTAATGGGGTATTGCAGAATATAAATATTGAAGCCTTACTGTTGCCTGATACCATTGAGCCGTATTACCTGGTGTTGTTTCACGAAGACGGGAAACGAGAAACGAGAAACCTGCTTAATGAAACTTTAAATAAAAAAGGCTCCAAACTCACGACTCACGACTTTCAACTCACGGTACGTATTGCCCAATTAGAAAAAGAGCTGACACAGGCCCGTGAAGATATGCGCAGCATTACCGAAGACCAGGAAGCTGCCAATGAAGAGCTGCAAAGTGCCAATGAAGAACTGTTGAGCAGCAGCGAAGAATTGCAAAGCCTGAACGAAGAAATGGAAACCGGCAAAGAAGAACTGCAAAGCACCAATGAAGAACTGATGATCGTAAACCAGGAAATGATCAGTTTAAATGAACAGGTAACCGCCGCCAAAGATTATTCAGAAGCTATTATTGACAATATGCATGAACCCTTGCTGGTACTGGATAAAAAGCTAAGGATAAAAACGGGTAACAATGCTTTTTACAAAACATTCCGGGTTAATGAAAAGGAAACAGAAGATGTACTGATATATGACCTGGGCAACAAACAATGGGACATACCGGAGCTTCGCAGGCTGCTTGAAAAAATACTTCCTGAGAAATCTGTATTCAATAATTTTGAAGTAACACATACTTTTTCTACCATTGGAGAGCGCATTATGCTGTTGAATGCCCGTGAAGTTATAAACAAAAACAGTTCAGAAAAATTAATTCTGCTGTCTATTGAAGATATTACGGCAAGAAAAAAAGCGCAGAATATATTAGATAAAACCGGCGAACACTTTAAGCAACTCGTACAGGAATTACCGGCTGCAGTTTACTCCTGCGATGCAAATGGCCATATAAATTTTTACAACGATGCGGCCGTAAAAATATGGGGCCGTAAACCTGATAGCACAAAAGACCTCTGGTGTGGCTCCAATAAAATTTTTGATACGGAAGGCAATCCCCTTTCTGCAGAAAAAAGCCCGATGGCTATTGCAATTAAGGAAGGCAGGGTTATTAGTGGCGAAGAAATTATTATTGAGCGTCCTGACGGAAGCCGCTCTACGGTGCTGGTACATCCACAACCGGAATATGGTTTAACCGGCGAAGTAACAGGAGCCATCAATATTGAAATTGATATTACCGACCAGAAACGGGCTTCAAAAGAACTGACAGAAGCGATTGTTTTTGCCGAGCTGGCAACGGTTATAGCCGAAGAAGCAAAAGAAAAAGCAGAAGATGCCGTAAAAGCCAAGCAGCAGTTTTTAAGCAACATGAGCCACGAGATACGTACACCTATGAATGCCATCATCGGGTTTACAAAAGTGTTATTGAAAACCGAATTAAACAGCAGGCAAAAGGAATATTTAAATGCCATCAATCAAAGCGGCAGCTCGCTAATTGTACTCATCAATGATATTCTTGATCTGGCAAAAGTAGATGCCGGTAAAATGAATTTTGAAAATATTCCGTTTAAACTGAAGTCTTCCTTAACGGCTATGATTCATTTGTTTGAACTGAAAATTGAAGAAAAATATTTAAAACTTGTGAGTATATATGACCCGGCTATACCGGATGTATTACTCGGCGATCCTGTGCGGCTTCACCAGGTTATTTTAAACCTGCTGAGCAATGCCGTTAAGTTTACCAGCAAAGGAAAAATAACCATCGCTATGCGGTTGCTGGCAGAAGATGATAAAAAAGCCAGTATTGAATTTGTTGTTACAGATACCGGAATCGGAATTTCTGAAAATAAAATAAAAACCATTTTTGAAAATTTCCATCAGGCCTCCAGCGACACATCCAGACTGTATGGCGGCACCGGCCTGGGTCTTGCCATTGTTAAACAACTGGTGGAGGCACAGGGTGGAAGCATTGTAGTAGAAAGTAAAATTGATTTTGGTTCTACCTTCCGGTTCACCTTAAGTTTTCAGAAAACAACTGAAACGGCTGAATCTGATGCGCAATTAATAGAACTGAACACAGTATTGAAACATATAAAAGTATTGGTTGTGGAAGATATGGCCCTGAACCAGTTATTGATGAAAACCCTTTTGGATGATTTTGGATTTGAAAGGGATATTGCCGCCAATGGTAAAATAGCTATAAAAAAACTGAAAAAAAAGAATTACGATATTATATTGATGGATTTGCAAATGCCCGAAATGAACGGGTTTGAAGCTACCGCATATATCCGCAACAAAATGAATTCAACTATTCCTATTATTGCACTTACGGCCGATGTAACTACGGTTGACCTGGCAAAATGCAAAGCAGTGGGCATGAATGATTATATAGCAAAACCTGTAGATGAAAGAATACTGTACAGCAAGATAATAGGGTTGGTAAAGAAACCTGTGCAAAGTTCACGGAACCCTGTGGGCACCCTGCGGGCAAAAAAAGAGCACACCAGGGTTAAAGCAGCTGAATCCATAAAAGACAATTCTATAAAATATACCAACCTGGCTTACCTCACAGGCATTACAAAAAATAACCCCAAATTGATCATGGAAATGATTGCCGTTTATTTAGACCAGACACCCAAACTTGTGGATGCGATAAAACAGGGCCTTGCAGAAAAAGATTGGGATACGCTTCATGCAGCAGCACATAAAATGATTCCCTCCTTTGCCATCATGGGCATTGGCACAGCTTATGAAATGACAGCAAAAAAGATACAGGCCTATAATGGTGCAGATACAAAATCAAATAAAATAATCGGGCTTGTGCAGCAACTGGAAAATGTTTGTACACAGGTATGTAAGGAATTAGAAGAAGAATACAACATCTTAAAATATATAAATTCATGAAAAACAGAAATAAATCCGATAGTCATCGGATAAAATTTTTCCTGGTAGATGATAACGCCCTTTTTTTAAAAGCGCACCAGCCTTGGTTCGTGTCTCACGAACCAGGTTGAACGCTTAAAATTCATTTCGTGAAACACGAACCGAAGCATGGGCAAAAACAGATTTCTCACTACGTTCGAAATGACAAAAAAAGGGTTAAACAAATTATAGCATACAAAAAATTAAAATAACAGATGAAAAATGAAAATCAGATAAAACTTTTCCTGGTAGATGATGACGCCCTTTTTTTAAAAGCACTGGAAATTGAATTTCTGCAGCATGCCGATTTTGCCATTGAAACATTTGCAACCGGGGAACAGTGTGTACAGCATCTCTCAAAAAACCCGGATGTAATTATTTTAGATTACCACCTGGATGGTATTGATAAAAATGCCATGAACGGGCTGGAAACACTGGATAAAATAAAGGCGTACCATTCAGATATTCCGGTTGTAATGCTGTCATCACAGGACAGTATTGACATTGCTGTAAACTGTATGCATCACCGGGCATTTGATTATGTGGTAAAAAGCGAAACCGCTTTTCTGCGCCTGCAAAAAATAATCACTTCTATATTCAGCTATAAAAAAATTCAAAAGGAATTGAACTGGTATATGGAACGAATGTAAGTTCTGAGACGGGAGACTTGAGTCGGG
>JANOGE010000026.1:0-36469 GCA_031414035.1 Chitinophagaceae bacterium
TTAAAAGACAGGGTATCCCAGGCCATTGAAGTAAAAAACTCTCCTCCACTGTACCTGATGAACAAGTTCACCCTGGAAAATACCATGCTCATATTAAAATCCCGTTTATTTGATCAGCATGTGGAAGCAGGTGATCCCCCATTCTCCAGGGAAGAGTTCTGGCAATATGAATTGAGCCAGGAAGACAGGTATCTGCAAAACTATTCTTATCCTAAGAATTATTATGATGAGCTGAAGGAAATTTCTGAGTACTGTTCAAAAAACGATATCAAACTCGTTTTTATCATATCACCAACACATGTGGAGGTACAGCATAAAATACCTGAATTCAAATTGGATTCGGCATATGAAATATTTAAGAAGGACATCAGGTCTTTTGGTGATCTGTATGATTTTAACTGGCCCAATGTAATTACAGAAAATAAAAATAATTTCCTCGATCCGCTTCACAGCATTGATTCCGTTTCAAGGATCATGATTAAAGAGATGATATTAAATAAACCTCAATTTGCAGTCTTTTCAAAACATATACCTGCTGCCAAATAAAAGGAACAATAAACCTGTCAATAAATACGTATATACATAGTATAAATAAATAAGATGAAACAAGTAATACAAAATTTTAAGACCGGAGAATTGTATGTAGCTGATGTGCCACTGCCTGCATTGTCAGAAGGAATGGTACTTATTGAAAACCAGTTTTCTCTGATCAGTGCCGGAACGGAAAGAGGTACCGTAAAAGTGGCACAGGCAAACCTGTTGAATAAAGCAAGGTTAAGGCCCGATCTTGTTTCCCAGGTTATCCAGAACTTAAAAAAAGAAGGGCTTAGTGCAACGATCAATAAGGTTAAAACCAAGCTGGATTCATTAAAAGCAATGGGATACAGTACAAGCGGGGTTGTGTTATCAAGCTTGGATACCAATGGTTTGTTTAAGCCGGGAGACAGGGTGTCCTGTGCCGGTGTGGATTATGCCTCACATGCGGAGATCGTTGCCGTTCCGCAGAACCTGGTTGTTAAAATTCCTGATGAAGTTAGTTCGGAAGATGCTGCCTTTACAACACTTGGTGCAATTGCGATGCAGGGTGTGCGCCAGGCAGAAGTAAAACTTGGTGAGAAAGTATGTGTGATCGGGCTGGGTCTTCTTGGACAAATTACCTGCCAGTTGTTAAGAGCAAATGGTTGTGCCGTTTTTGGGATCGACCTGTCGGAATCATTTGTAAATATTGCCAATGAACATTCAGCAGATAAAGCGGCATTAAGAAACGACCCTAACCTGTTAAATGCCTGTAATAATTTTACAAACGGACATGGTTTTGATGCGGTGATACTTACTGCAGCCACGCCATCTAATGATCCTATAGAACTGGCCGGGGATCTTTGTATGAAAAAGGGCAAGGTGATCGTAGTGGGTATGGTACAGATGAATATCCCGAGAGATCCTAATTATTACCGGAAAGAAATTGATATCAAAATGTCCTGTTCATATGGGCCGGGCCGCTATGATGTGAACTATGAAGAGAACGGGGTCGATTATCCTTATGCTTATGTAAGATGGACCGAGCAAAGAAATATGGAAAGTTTCCTGGACCTTGTTGCCAGAAAATACATCAACCTTAAACCATTAACAACACATGTAATAGGTATTGACGATGCTGAGAAGGCCTACGACATCATATTGGGTAAAGTAAAAGAACATCATATCGGCATCTTGCTTAAATATTCAGAGAATGAAGCAAAGTCAAGATCATTAGTTAATATCTCCAACAAACCTTTATCGGCTATAAACACAGGCTTTATTGGTGCAGGCAGTTTTGCACAAAGTTACCTGATACCGAATGTTAAGGCTGCAGGGGGGTCATTAGATGGCGTTGTTACCTCAAGGGGGATCACTGCAAAAAATGTGGCTGATAAATTCGGATTTAATTTTTGTTCTTCCGAAGTAAAAGATGTGCTATCTAAAGAAACGATCAATACGGTATTTATCGCTACACCACATTCTTCTCATGCCAGCCTGGTGATAGAATCACTGAAGGCCAATAAGAGTGTGTTTGTTGAAAAACCGCTGGCCATTAATTCAGAAGAACTTCAATCAGTCATCGAAACAAAAAAACAACACGATAAGCTATTAATGGTGGGCTTCAACAGGCGGTTTGCACCGGTGAGTGAGAGTATCAAAAAAGAATTTCACAATATTGGCGAGCCATTGGTGATCAATATCCGTATCAATGCAGGATTTATACCAAAGGATAACTGGCTTCAGCAAAAAGACATCGGGGCGGGCCGGCTTATTGGAGAGATGTGTCACTTCATTGACCTGATGCAGTATTTCACCAATTCAGAACCTGTAAAAGTATATGCGGACTGTATCAGTACTAACAATGATAAGATAACACCAGCAGACAATATTGCGATCGTTATAAAATTCAAAGACGGTTCAGTTGGAAACCTCATTTATCTTGCCAATGGCGATAAAGGGATGCCCAAAGAATTAATTGAAGTTTTTGGAGGGTCAAAAATTGGAATCATTAATGATTTCAGAGATGGGGTGATCTACAGAAATGGCAAGACCGTTAAATTAAAATCATCGGGTAAGGGCCATAAAGAAGAGGTTGCAGCATTTACCAATGCACTTAAATCCGGTAACGATAGCCCAATCAGCTTCCGTTCCATATGTCTTACTACATTAACTACTTTTAAAATACACGATTGCCTTTTTACAGGATTGCCACAGGATATAAACCTGGAAGGCAATTAAAAACTGTTGTTATAATCATATATATGGATGAAATAATAAGAAGCCGGGATTTTTATTGTGACAGGGGTATTTTATCCGGGGATCGGTATGTAATTCTTTGATTAACACAAGGATACCGGATAACAAAAAAAATGTATTTATTAAATATTAAAAATCTGGAAAATTCGTTTTAATTTTTCATGTTGCTTTACGTTTTAAATAACTATACCGAAAAATGAAGAAACGGTTTAATATACTGATCGAAGATGACTGGGAAGTAATGGGAAACGGGCTTGGTAATGTGGCTCAGTTGCAGTACCTGCCTTCTATGTTCTTTATGAAATTAGCCAGGCGCCTTGGTATCAGGATGACTTTTATGGTTGATGTGGTACAGCAACTGGTTCAAAATAATCATATCCATTCCGATTATAATCTCAAACTGCAAAAAAACCTGTGGGATGATACTGTTTTATTGATGAAATCCTATGGTTTTGATGTACAGCTTCACCTTCATCCTCAATGGATGAATGCAACATTGAAAGACGATTATTTTTACCTGGGTAATAACTGGAATTTCGGAAGATATAGTGCGGCAGACCAGGAAAAGCTCATTGGGGAATCTATCAATTACCTGGAAAATCTGATCACTCCCGTTGATCCCGATTATAAAGTGATCGCTTATAAAGGCGGTTCATGGGGCCTTCAGCCCTCCGGTAACCTTTTGAGAAATATGGAGAAGTATGGAATACGGATAGTTATGGGTGTTCGTAAAGGAATGGCTTTACCCGGAAACGGAGTGGATTATACAACTTTGGAAGAATCCAATATGCCTTACTATCCTGTTTATGATGACTTGTGTAAAGTATCAGCAGAGAAAAAAGGGATCATGGTCATCCCCCTTCAGATGGTAACACCCGGCGTTAAGGGATTAAGCTTTCTGGCGGTTGATGTACTCAAAAGAAAAATTTCTAAAAAAGATTCTGTCCGCCATTATTATGATAGTGAAGTGCCGTCGAAGATCATAGAATTATCGCCGCTTTCGGAAGATTCAAAACCTAAATTTCCCTTTGTTAATTATAAAACACATCTTAAGATCGGTAACCAGCCTTACAGCTATTTAAAAGCAAGTTTTGACCAGGTTATAAAAAGGCTTGAACAAACCCCTTTTGAACAGATACCTGTATTGATTGAATGTCATACCAAGCAGTACAATCAGTATTACAGGGATATTGAAAGGTTCCTGTCGTATGTTTTGGAAAAATATGGTGATATAGCAGAATTCAGCAGCCTTACCGATTTTTTGAAGGAGACAGACGTGCAGAAGAATATCATAAAATTAAAAACTGCTTAACCGCATAATGCAGTTCACTGACTCTTATAAAGTAATCAATACGGAAGAACTTCAATCAAACGGAGTGGATCATTTCAGCATTAAAGAATTACTGGCAGATAATAATATTGACTGGGCATCAGTTAAAACGAATTTAAAAACTGATCCGGGGCATTTTGAAGAGCTGTTGTTCAGGATTCACTATAAACGAAAAAAGGAATTATCATCCGGAGAAAGAACAAACATTTTAAATTTTCTTTCTGCAGGTTATTTAATATCAGATGATGTAAGGTACTTTAATGAGTTTCTCTGGTTTTACCGGGAGGGCAGTAACAAATCATTGATGGCGCAATGCAAGGAAAGGTTTAACTCAAACCTGGATGAAAAGGGTTGTCACCCGCTGACTGATATATTGAAACAGTATCCGGTTGAAATAAATGACTACGATTTAAGCCATATCAATGATAAAGCAGGTGTTCCATTGAGGATTTGCCTGATTGGCTTTCCGCTATTTTTTGGCAAGATGATAAAAGAATTAAGAAAAGATGGCCATCACGTTGAGCAGTTCTTTTTACCATTTCATCCCAACCGGTACATCAACAGGTTTTTAAAATTTAAAATACCGGTTAAATTATTGTCACTATTTACCGGAAATTCGTATTCATATCGCACACTCAGCTTCGACCCTAAAGATGAAAGGATCGGACAGATACTTAAAGAAGGCCACTTTGATATAGGCTTTCACAAACTTAATTTTATTATCAGGGAAAATATTTTTGGGAGTTTTCGGCTGGGGCTACTTAATGATCACTGGGGATACCTTCCGCTTTTGAGAGGAAAATCAACCATTGCATATTCTTTACTTTTAAACATACCGGTAATCCCAACCATACATTTTATCAATAAAGGGATTGATTCCGGGCAAATTGCCGGGTATTATCCCTGCGATTACAGTAAAGCAGGAACGGTGAACCAGATCAGGGATATTTTAAGAAAAAAGATGCCTGAAAGGGCTGTTGCTGCAATAAAATATGCCGCCGGCAGTTTAATACCTAAGGAGAATAGAAAGGAAGCCGGAGTTACATTCTATGAGATTCATCCCTGGTTGAATGAACATATTGCTTCAAGGATCTTAAAGCAATAACAGAACGTCCGGTTTACCATTATCAACTGAAAGCCATTGACCAAAAAATTAACAGAGTCCTTAAACAGGCTCAGGATATATTGCGAAGCTGAAAAATTTAAAGGCTACGATCCCTACGATGGGCTGAACAGCCGTTTTTTTCGGGCCATTCCTGTTATATCCAAAAACAGAATGGCAAAGCTGGGGTGGATACAGTTTTTTAAAAGGTCACCTTTAAACTTAAGGGGAATAACGGGAATTAAAAAAGACCATAATCCCAAGGCCATGGGATTATTTCTTTCTTCCTATTGTCAGTTATATAAAGCAGATGCAAAACCGGAATACCTGGACAAATGCCATTTTTTTATAGACATAATAAACAACTCTGTAAGTGAAGGATACAGTGGTGCATGCTGGGGTTACAATTTTGATTGGCAGGCGAGGGCTTTCTTTCAGCCAAAAGGCACACCAACAGTGGTGGCATCAACATTTATTGCAAATGCATTGCTTGATGCGTATGAAATTACCAGGGATGCCAAACTGCTTAAAACCGCAAGAAGCACCTGCGATTTTGTTTTAAAAGACCTGAACCGGACTTATGATGATAAAGTAAATTTTGCTTTTTCGTATTCGCCGTTAGATAAAAGTGTTGTATTTAATGCTTCATTATTAGGGAGCCGGTTGCTCAGCAGGGTTTATCATTTTACCAATGAAAAAGAGCTTATTGAGGCAGCAAAAAGTTCTGTAAATTATTGTTGCGATTACCAGAGAGCAGACGGTTCATGGGGTTATGGCACCCTGCCTTTCCATCAATGGGTGGATAACTTTCATACCGGTTACAACCTGGAGTGTATTGCAGATTATATAAAATATTCAGGTGACCAGGGATATACAAATAATGTAAGCCGGGGATTTGATTATTATATAAATACTTTTTTTACGAACGAAGGAATTTCTAAATATTATAACAATTCAGTTTATCCGGTCGATGTTCATGCTCCTGCACAAATGGTGATAACCCTGGCAAAGCTTGGGAAATTTAAGGAGCATAAAATGGTAATGGATAAAGTTTTAAACTGGACCATTGATAATATGCAATCCCCTAAAGGATTTTTTTATTACCAGGTAAACAAATATTTTTCATCTAAAATACCCTACATGCGGTGGGCTCAAGCATGGATGTTTTATGCATTATCAACGTACACTAAATTTGAAAACCATGACCAGGATTAGCATTTGTGATATTCCTGTTGATGCGCTTACCATGGAGGAAACTATTCATTTAATTGACCGGTCAATTATTGAAAGAAGGCCTATTCACCATGTAGTAATTAATGCGGCAAAAGTGGTTAATGCCCAAAAGGACATGGTGCTGAAGGAATCGATCGTCAACTGTGATATTATCAATGCGGATGGCCAGGCTATCGTATGGGCATCGCGTTTATTTAATACACCTTTGCCTGAACGTGTTGCAGGTATTGATTTAATGGAATCGCTGGTAAAATTAAGTGCTCAAAAAAAATACAAGATTTTTTTTCTGGGTGCCACACAGGAAATTGTAAATACGGTGGTTAATTTTTATTCGAACCTTTATGGAAAAGGGATTATTGCAGGATACCGGAATGGATACTTTAAAAAAGAGGAAGAGCAGGTTGTAGCAAAGCAAATTTCCGATTCCAATGCCGATATCCTTTTTGTAGCAATGAGTTCTCCTAAAAAGGAGATATTTTTAAATACGTATAAAGACCTGATTCAAACTCCTTTTATCATGGGTGTTGGCGGAAGCTTTGACGTTGTAGCCGGCCATGTTAAGAGGGCTCCGGTATGGATGCAAAAAAGCGGTTTGGAATGGTTTTACCGGGTCTTGCAGGAACCCAGGCGTATGTGGAAACGGTATTTATTCGGTAACTCAGAATTTATTTACCTTGTTTTAAAAGAAAAAGTCAGGCAGGTGTTTAAAACAAAATAATTACTTTCATAATACGTTATGGAGTAGAGAAAAGACCCTGATAAAACCTTTTAAATTACAATGATTATCACCTTAATTGCCGGAGCCCGGCCAAATTTTATGAAGATTGCCCCTATTATTAAGGCAATCAAATCTGCCAAAGCAGCCGGAAAAAATATTAATTACCGCCTGATCCATACCGGACAGCATTATGATAAAAAGATGAGTGGCGATTTTTTTGAGCAATTGGGTATTCCGGAACCGGATACTAACCTGGAATGTGGAGGCGGGTCACAGGCCGAGCAGACAGCGGCTATTATGGTAAAATTTGAAAAAGAATTACAGGAAAATAAATCTACATTGGTACTGGTAGTAGGTGATGTTACTTCAACCATGGCTTGTGCCATTACTGCAAAAAAATTAGGTGTCGATGTAGTTCATGTTGAAGCCGGGATAAGGTCAGGAGATATGGGTATGCCTGAAGAAATTAACCGTATTGTAACCGACTCTATATGCGATCATTTTTTTACAACAAGTGAAATAGCTAATGCTCAATTACAGAAAAACGGAATTACAGAAAACAGGATACACTTTGTAGGAAATACGATGATAGATACGCTTTATCAAAATATTGGGAGGATAAAAAAACCCGCATTTTGGGAAATGCATGATTTAAAGAAAAAAGAATATTTCCTGATAACGTTGCATCGGCCTTCCAATGTAGATGATCCGGAAAAATTAGCTGCAATACTTTCTGCCATTAAGGAGGCTACTTCAGATTTACCCATCATTTTCCCGGTACATCCCAGAACACGTCAGACCATTGATAAATTTAAAATCAATAATAAAAATATCCTGATGATTGATCCTCAGGGGTACCTGGAGTTTATGTATCTGATACAAAATTCAAAAGCTGTAATTACCGATTCGGGGGGAATTACCGAAGAGGCTACGGTATTAAATATACCCTGCTTAACTTTGCGAAATTCAACTGAAAGGCCCGAAACGGTCTTAATTGGCACAAATGAATTAATTGGAGATGATCTTTACAAAATGAAATTGTATCTGAAAAAAATTATGGATGGCGAATGGAAAAAGGGAACAATTCCACCATTTTGGGACGGTAAGACATCGGAACGAATAGTTGATATTCTGGGTTCCATTTATATGACCACATAAACAGAAAATTTAATTTCTGTAGAATTCAGCATGCATAAAAAACCTCTGACATGAACCGGCAGTTTGAACGATACTTGCAAATAACATTGATCCTGCTGGATTTGTTGATATTGAATACGGTTTACTTTTTGTGCCAGATCATATTAAGAAACCAGCTTTTTTCAAATTTTACGAATGCTTATTTTAATTACTGGATCATTTCCAATCTTTTATGGATTGTGCCATCCTTTATTTTTAGAACGTATGCTGAAAAGGTAATTTTAAGTTTCGAACACTTTACAAAAAGATCTTTACAGGTTTATTTGCTATGGATAACTTTCGTATTGGTATATTTATTCTTCACTTTTGAAGTTAATATTTCCAGGTTATTTATTTTTTCCACGATCATCAGTTTTGGATTCGGTTTATTATTGAACCGCTTTATATACCTGGGTATACGGAACTATTATAAGAGAAACGATCATATTTTTAAGAAAGTTATTATACTCGGGTATAATGATACGGCAAAAAAACTGGCCAAATATTTTGAGGAGGATAGTATTAACACACAGTTATTGGGATTTATTGAGGACGATGGAAATGTACATGAATTAACTCATTACCCGGTATTAGCCAATATAAACAATACCTTACAGGTTGCCAAAGAGTTGAATATTAATGAAATATTTTCAACAATAACCCCTGAACAGAATACGGATATCTATAACCTGATGTTTCAGTCAGAAAAGGAATGTATCCGGTTTAAAATTGTTCCCAATCTTTCGGTGTTTATTACCAGAGATGTTCATATAGAATACTTTGGCGACCTGCCTATACTTTCCCTTCGAAGTGAACCACTGGATGATGTTGGTAATAGAATTAAAAAACGGGCATTGGATATCATTGTAAGTTCATTTGTTATCATTTTTATCTTGTCGTGGCTGATACCTGTTTTGGGACTTTTAATTTTATTAGAATCGAAAGGCCCTGTTTTTTTTGCACAATTACGGACCGGGAAAAATAAATCACCGTTTTATTGCCTGAAATTCAGAAGTATGCGGTTTAATAATGATGCTGATTTAAAACAAGCCACAAAAAATGATTCCCGGGTAACGGCAATCGGAAAGTTTATAAGAAAAACAAGCCTGGATGAGTTTCCGCAATTTATTAATGTATTTAAAGGAGAGATGAGTTTAGTTGGGCCAAGGCCACATATGCTGAAACATACAACAGATTATTCGAAGGTTGTTGATAATTATATGATCAGGCAGTTTTTAAAACCAGGTATTACCGGATGGGCCCAGATAAATGGATACAGGGGCGAAATTACAAATCCGGAACAAATTACAATGAGGGTTAATAAAGATCTCTGGTATCTCGAAAACTGGAGTTTATGGCTGGATATTCAAATCCTTTTTTTAACGGTTTATCATATTTTTAAAGGGAATAAAGATGTTTTTTGAGGCAGATGAATAACGTATTTGTTCAGAGGAACCCCCACGGTTACATAATTAAAGAAATGATGATTTTGCTGATTCTCCATTCAGAAAGGGAAATTATAATAAACAGCCCCATATTTTTATTATATAAAAAGCAGGATATTTTATCCTGCTTTTTAAAAAAATGATAAAAAATAAATGTTTTTTAACCTTACTCTTTCAGTAATTTAATACTGTATTTTTTACCTTCGGTTTCTGCCTGTAAAAGATATATACCCTTACTTAATGTTAAGTTAGAATCAAAACGTATTATTGAGGACAAAGGATTGAAAACTTCAGTTGTACTAATTAACCTGCCTGACAAATCCAATATTTTTAATAAAACTCTTCCTTTTGGAATTTTTGCAAAACGAATAGTTATAAAATCTTTAAAAGGATTGTTTACGGCAGAAATAGCCTGCGAAATACTACCATTCTTTACAATCACAATATTGCTCTTCTTATTTGCGCCATCAATATCCACCATTTTTAACCTGTAATAATTCAATTCAGTTGCTTCCACATCCAGATAATTGTATTTTTTTACCGTGTTGCTGTTTCCGGCTGCAGGTACAGTAGTTATTTTACGATAGAAGGTTCCATCATTGGATTTTTCAATTTGAAATTCTTTACTGTTAATTTCTGAGGAAGTACTCCAGTCTAACATAACATTATTCCCTTTAAGTGTTCCTGTAAAACTCACTAATGTTATAGGTAAAGGGGCGTTTCCGGTCGGGTTGCGTTTCAGGCTGGAATACTCCATCGGAAGCCAGCTTCTTGTAGTGCTGCTAAGTTTAGAAGGATATTTATCTTTTACCAAACTCCAGTCATACATACCAAAAGCACCGGTAGCGCCCTGATAATCTTCATTATTTAAATTTGCTGCAAGGTTTGAAGAATGGTCCATAACAAATTCGGTAATACCCACCCAGGTACGGGTGGCCACTGCCTCCTGGGCTGCCATAGAAGAATAAATATGATCAGAATTATCATTTGGGTTTGTAATGATACTCAGGTCAGAAGTGTTTAACCAAACCTGAGGGTCTACTCCTTTCTCGGTAAGAATGATGAAATAGAGTGTAGTTAAAAATTCTGTCCAGGAGTTATACGTAGCCGCATTGGTAATTGAACTGATGCTACTGATCGTTCCCTGTTTAAATTTCTGTAAAGATTTATTACCAGTGCCCGGATAACCAGCCCCCGTTGGGCCGCCATCCGGTAATCGGAGAAAATAATTAACGATATTACCATAAACATATTTAGTCATGCTTTTGGCATTTATAAATACTGTTTGGGCAGTTGGTAAAAGTGTTGTATTTGGATAGCTTAGAATAGCAAAATCATTGGTAAACTTCGAAGAATATACAGAACCTCTTTCCTTTGCCATATAATAGGGAATGGAAGAACCGTTAAATGCATTTGTGCCATTTCCTTCATCACCTGCAGTAAGTGTAATAATAACCAATTTGTCACCTGCAACCAGGTAGTTATTGATCAGTTTGTTGGACATAAATAATTGCCAATCATCTGCATCTGCTACTACAGCATATGCTACATCCTGGGCCTGTGATTTATGAACAAATACAGAAATAAGTAATAGTAAAAATATCCTTTTCATTTTCTTGTTTTTAATAAATTATTAGTCCACAGTTATTTTTCGGCTTTCTGTATATTTATCATTTAAAATATTTTTAATGATATAGGAGCCTTTTGTTTTAACAGGTTGTTTCAGGGTTATAAAAAGAGCCTCTTTGTTTTCAACTTTCGTTTTCAGGTCAAATACTATTTTCCCTTCCTGGTCAAATACCATGGTAGAAAGTGAACCGGTTTCGTAAGGGCTTATCACCATGCTGATATCCTTTTCAATAAAAGCAGGAGAAGTGATAGAAACAACCATGGGTATCCGGGTTAATAATTCACCGGGTTTATCAGTAACATTAATTATAGCAGAGTCTGAAGTTTCTGAAGAACCTGCAAATGGAGCATTACCTGAAGAGGTTCGTATGATCTGGAAATATTCCATGGGAAGCCAGTCCAGATGTCCTGGAGAAAAATTGGTTGCGTAGGCGGCTTCAATCAATCCCCAATTTGTAAGGCCAAAAAGGGCCGTAGAATTTTCATGATCAGTACTGCTTAAATTGGCTCCATTGCCAGATGATTGATAATTCATAAATCCGGCAACTCCCACCCAGCTCATGCCTGTTACCACGGCATCCTGTGCAGCCATTGAAGAATAACGGTGGTCTGAATGGTCACCGGGATTGTACGCTGAATTGCTGCCATTAATCGTATGAGCTCCATATATCCAGGCAGGAACACCGGTAACTTTTTCAACAAGAATAATTTGCTTAACCGTATTGGTTAAATCAGCCCAATTTGTATACGTAGCTGCTACATCACCCAGAGCAGCTAAATTAGAAATTGTTCCTGCTCTGAATTTTTCGAGGCTTACATTTCCGGTGCTGCCAAACCCACTACCATTAGCATTTCCGTCAGGTAATCGTAAAAAATAATTTACAATACCTTTATAAATATACTTGGTTATGGTATGTCCATTAACAACTACCGTTGTGGCTGTTGGGTTAACCTGCGGGGCAGTAAGGCTTGTCAGATCAGCCAGGTATTTTGCAGAATAAACAGAGCCATTTTCTCTTGATAAATAGAATGGAACACCACTGGGCCCATAAGATCCTGAACCCACACTTGCATCGCCGGCCGTTAAAGTAATAAATACAACTTTTGCCCCCACATTTAAATCAGCTACTAATTTGGTCGACATAAAAAGTTGCCAGTCATCGGCGTGGGCCTGAACAGAAAAGGTGACAGATGTCTGTGCCTGCAGATTAACAGATAAAAAAGTAAAGAATATAAAAAGTAACCTTTTTGACATAAAACAGTGATTTTAGAGTAGACTAAAATAGATTAATAGTAAAGTAAATGGTTATTGAATTTAATTCAAACCGGGAGAAACATAGGCATTAGAAGACACACTTAAAACGGATCAATAGAATTGAATTATCGCAGTTTAGCAAGAAGGATGTTGAATTTACGGTAAATATAGAAAGAATTATATCAAATACAAAAGAAACGGCACATTAAATTTTACAACAAAACAGTAAGTATTTAATAATGAATACCGCATTAATTAATAATCCGGGTTCAATAAATGATATAGTCTATTTAAAAATATAAGATCAACTGTAAACCAAGGTAATAAAAATTAATTTTTATTACATATTTGCTTAATAAATTTATAGTTCGTAAGCAATAGAGTACTTTTATAAGCATTCTGAACACTACTGTAAAATATGGCTAATAATTTGCCGGGCTGATAATATTTCCTAAAGGGGTTTACCCTGTTTAATAACAACAGGTATATTTTGTAATACGGTTACAATTAAAACAGGGAAATGAATGTCATTTCCCTGTTGCTAAAAGTACGCTCAGCTTAATTTAATATATGACCGGCAGCATTACATTTTAATTATTTTTATAGTTTTCTTTTCCGTGCTGTCAAAATAAACGGTTACACAATAACTTCCTTTAAGAAATTTACTCATGTCTATTTTTTCTGTGAGGTTTTGCTGGCCTGATGCCAGTTGTTTCTGATAGATATTTTTCCCCTGTATATCAGTTATGATTACGGTAGGTACTTTATCCGGATTTGCGGTAGTGATTTCCAGGGTGGTTATATCTGCCACAGGATTGGGGTAGATCTTTGCATCATTGAAATTTCCCCCCGCCGCAGGAATATCATTCACTGTTACACTTAAGATGTCCGTTCCCGTTCCACCTGAATTGTCAGTTACCATAAGTTCAAATACATAAGTGCCAGCTACAAGATTATTTGCAAAAGTGACAGCGGTATTCAATGAGAACAAAACATTACCTGATGGGCCGGATATTTGTCTCCAGGTATAAGCAACAATACTTCCATCTGTATCCGTTCCGCTTCCGGATAAGGATGTGGAATTGGTTGGCAAAGTAATTATTTGATCAGGCCCGGCATTTGCTGTAGGCAGTAAATTGGCAGCATTTACGGTAACCTGTAATGTATCTCTTCCAAAAGCCCCATTGTTATCTGTTACCCTTAATTCAAATCTGTAAATACCTTGTACGAGTCCGGTTATTGATGTTGCCGCAGTAGCAGGGTTAGTAATAGTACCTGCGGCCGGTCCGGAAACCTTTGTCCAGAGATAAGCCACAATATTACCATCCGGATCAGATCCGCTTCCGGAAACGATAACAAAATTTGTCGGTAAAGTAATAATCTGATTTAATCCGGCATTTGCAGTAGGTGTAATATTAACACCAATAGCGTTAACCGTAACCTGCATGGTATCTCTTCCAAAAGCCCCTCCATTATCTGTAACCCTGAGTTCAAATAGATAAACACCCTGTATCAATCCGGTAACAGAAGTAGCAGCTGTGTTTTGGTTAGTGATAGTACCAGCAGCCGGTCCAGAAACTTTAGTCCATAAATAGGCCACAACAGTACCATCGGGATCTGTTCCGCTTCCGGAAAGTATAACTGAGTTTGTTGGTAAAGTTATTTGTTGATTGGGACCTGCATTAGCTGTTGGTGGAAGATTACTGCCAACCGGGTTAACCGTAACCTGAATGGTATCCCTTCCAAAAGCGCCGCTGTTATCAGTTACCCTAAGTACAAATCTGTAAACGCCCTGAACAAGACCTGTTACCGAAGTAGCAGCAGTTGTTGGGTTTGTAATAGTACCTGCTGCAGGTCCAGCCACTTTTGTCCATAAATAGGCCACAACAGTACCGTCGGGATCAATTCCTGTTCCGGAAAGTATAACTGAATTTGTTGGTAAAGTAATCGTTTGATCCGGTCCTGCATTTGCAGTAGGCGGTGTATTATTGGCGCCGGGGTTAACAGTAACCTGCAAAGTATCCCTTCCAAAGGCACCACTGTTATCTGTAACTCTCAGTTCAAAAAGATAAATACCCTGAACCAAGCCTGTTACCGAAGTAGCAGCAGTAGTTGAGTTTGTAATATTGCCTGCAGCCGGTCCTGAAACTTTGGTCCATAAGTAAGCAACAACAGTACCATCCGGATCGATTCCAGTTCCGGAAAGAATAACAGAGTTTGTTGGTAAAGTAATGGTTTGATCCGGCCCTGCAATAGCAGTAGGGGGTGTATTATTGGCGCCGGGGTTAACCGTAACCTGCATAGTATCTCTTCCAAAAGCACCGGCATTGTCAGTAACCCTGAGTTCAAAACTATACGTACCGACTACCAGTCCTGTTACGGAAGTAGCAGCAGTAGTTGGGTTTGTAATAGTGCCAGTTGCCGGACCTGCCACTTTGGTCCATAAATAGGCAACAATATTACCATCCGGATCGGTTCCTGTTCCGGAAAGTATTACTGAGTTCGTTGGTAAAGTTATTGTTTGGTTTGGCCCTGCAATAGCAGTAGGCGGAATGTTTGATGATGCATTTACCGTAACCTGCATAGTATCTCTTCCAAAAGCACCGGCATTATCCGTTACCCTCAGTTCAAAACTATACGTACCCTGTACCAGTCCTGTAACCGTTGTACCGGCTGTGTTAGGGTTAGTGATGGTTCCGGCAACCGGGCCTGCCACTTTGGTCCATAAATAAGCTACAACTGTTCCGTCAGGATCAGTACCGCTACCGGTAAGCGTAACCGTGTTTGCAGGTAAAGTTATTGTTTGGTTTGGTCCGGCATTAGCCGTTGGCGGAATATTTGATGATGCATTTACAGTAACCTGCATAGTATCTCTTCCAAATGCACCGGCATTATCAGTAACCCTCAATTCAAAACTATAGGTGCCCTGTACCAGTCCTGTAACTGTTGTACCTGCAGTGTTAGGGTTGGTGATGGTACCTGCTGCCGGCCCTGAAACTTTAGTCCATAAATAGGCCACAACCGTTCCGTCGGGATCAGTGCCGCTACCGGTAAGTGTAACCGTATTTGTAGGTAAAGTTATTGTTTGATTCGGCCCTGCATTGGCAGTGGGTGGCAAATTGGAAGAAGAACCAAATTCTGCGTAACCTATATCGGGGGCAGCGCCACTAAAAGGTAATCCTACATTCACACCTTTATCAATACATGGTGAGGTGGCCTGTAAGGTATAATAACCGTTTCCTACAAATAGGGGATTGGAAGTTATATTATTGTTTATTGTGGCTCCTTGCCAGGTTGGGTTATTATTGCCATTAAGATATCCATCATTATGAGTGATGAGAACATTTGACTGAACAGGAGCAGCATTAGCCTGGATCCATGACCCGCCAAAGCCTGTTGAGATGTTATTCCTGATATATAGACCATTGATATTACCATTTTGTTGAGATGTAAAATCAAAAGCTTGCCCGATCGGATTACCGGCTGAAGCAACAATGGTATTATTATAAATCTGCAGGTTGTTTATTTGTGGGTCATCGGTGCCCTCTGAAATTACACCAACCGCAAAGCGGTTTCCTATACCATTACCATTATACATATTCGTAAACAGGTTATTTCTGATAACGTTATTTACCAAATAACTGTACCCTCCAGCAGGTGTACCACCGGGGGCGGGGTTGTTACCACCGGTGTTACCAACACCCCTGGTGTTAAAAGTAACTCCATACGTTTTGTTATTGATGATGTTGTTTTCAATAAGGACCGATTCCGTTCTGAATTCAAGTATGATGGCTCCCTCTACTTGTGTATTTTGTACAGGATGGCTTATAGTGTTATTATGTATCCAGGCACAATAAGGGTAAGAACCTTTAATGTTATAGTTTAAATCAATACTTCCCTGTATGGTGTTACCATAAATCTCTAATCCCTGGATATTAAAAAATTCAATGGCAAAGTCCCAATCACCATTTTCTCCGGGATAAGTCCCAACATAAGGAGCCTTGGTAAGAATGTTGTTATAGATCTTTACGCCTTTCAACCAACCTTCATCCCAATACTTGATCGGCCAGCCATTTTTAAAGTTTACCCGTTGGTCCTGGATCAGGGTGTTATTATAGATTTCCATTCCCATCTGTCCGCCAATATTCAATAATCCACCACCGTAATTTCCTGTTCCTGCGGCCGAATTTAATACTGTATTATTATAAAATTTATTTCCGGTAGCATGGTGCCCAGGATCGGAGTGAGGATCATTGGCATCATTCCCGTCAAACAATACTCCCCGGTCTCTAAAATTAATGATCTTCATATCATGGATAATAACATTACTTCTGCCACGAACCTCAATTGCCCACCATGTTTTGTTATTCGCTTCAGAAACATATCCTCCGGCAAACGTTATGCCTGAAATACTTTGGGAGCCATTGGTGTCCTGTGGGGAATCAAGTGTTAGAAATACTGACCATTGTCCGGCAATAGTGCTGTTAATGATGGTGGTAGCGTTACCGTCTCCTTCAATACTTACACCAACAGCCAGATAAGATTGTTGTGTTTCCGTATAGGTACCTGCATTCACATGGATTATATCTCCACTGTTAGTTACCGATGTAGTTGCTTTTTTTAATGTTTTCCAGGGGTTGCCGGCTGATCCGTTGCCGGTGTTGTCGTTTCCGCTGGGACTGATGTAGTAGGTGGCTGCTTGTGTAATGCCGCAAATGAATAGCGATATTATCAGTAAAAATACTTTCATAGAATATTGGTTTTTTATTGGATAGTTATTTTCATTAACGTAACCTGTACAGATTTAGTATTTATTGTATTGTTTTCCGGAATGCTATGATGCCAAAAAAATGAATTATTTGTTGCGCTTTTTTTGCAAAAATAATGCTACGTTTATATTATTTAATTGCGCTTCCATTTGCATTTCAGAATAAAAAAATACCTTTTTATATATGATTGATTAATAAATGTATAAATAAATGGGAATAAACATGTGGTGAAAATAAATTGGATACAGGGTTTAGATTATTTTAAAATAGAACTCAGAATGTTGATAAAATACAGTGATTTGTGAACAAACTGATTTATTGGATTTCCGTAAATATCTCAAAAATGATGCCACAAAACAGATCAATAGAGAAAACATACTTTAGTAATTTATATTTTCAGATTTTTTTATTACTTAAGTAAGCGCCGGTAAAAATCCTTTATTAATAATGTACATTTAATTTTTAGTATACATTTTTTATAATGGATAATAAAAGTTAAACAGTTAAAATAAATTAGGCCCTTATACATTTTCCCTGTTGATTATTTCTGATTTTTATTTTGATACATACAATAAAAATTCAATAATATTGTTTTGGAACCTTATGGCGTATTTAAAAAATTAACGGGATGATAGAAAACGGGATGAATATTTAATTTGTTGTATATATTTGTAAAAAAGTAAAGAAAAGGTAGTGCTTGATTTAAGAAGAAGTGGTTTTAAAACGTCACACTTATTCTCCATCATGGATTTAAATTCATAATTGTTTTTTTAATATAGCCCTGTTGCCCGACATGAAAAGAAGAAATTTTATATTAGTTACCACGGCCGCTGTTTTAGCTGTTGCTTCTGTACCCGCTTACCGGTACTACAAAAAAAGATCAAAGTTTTACAACCCACTGATAATGCCTGATGACCTGAGCCGTTTTTGTGATGAGAAAACAATACGTGAAATTGGGACAACCTATAGAAACATAATGCCTGCTGAAAATGAAAAAAAGAAGCTCACCGATTTGCTTTTAACCGGTGCTGATGGTAAACTAACCGGTGCATCTGATAAGGATGCTGTATTTGAATTACTGGATAAAAAGATCCGGAAAGATTTTAATGAGTATAAATTACAGGTTATAAAGGGTTGGGTCATTTCAACAACAGAAGCACGTCAATGTGCACTTTTTTCATTAACATAGAATTCAATTTATTATGCATATTGATGCCAGGCAATTAGATAACCAATCTGTAATTGAAGGAGATATTTGTATCATTGGTGCGGGTGCTGCAGGTATAAGCATTGCCCTGGACTGGGTAAATACGCCTTATAAAGTAATTTTATTGGAAGGCGGTGGACTTGAGTATGACGACAGGGTGCAGGAACTTTACAATGGAAAGCTAACCGGGCATCCTTATTATCCCATGAAGGCAAGCCGCCTGCATTATTTTGGGGGGAGCACCGGGCACTGGGGAGGAATGTGCTCCACCTTTGATGATATAGATTTTGTGAAAAGAGAATGGGTGGAAAACAGCGGATGGCCTATAAAAAGAGAAGATATAGCTGCTTTTTATCCAAGGGCACATGATATTTTAGATCTTGGCCCATATGAATGGGATGTACAATACTGGCTGAAGAAGAATCCTTCCTTTGCCATGCTACCCTTTGATAAAGATGTACTATGGAGCAAAATGTGGCACTTCAGCCCACCAACAAGATTTGGAACAAAATATAAAGATGCTGTTGTTAATTCAAAAAATATCCATTTATATACCTATGCAAATGTGGTAGATATTAATGCTACAGATAACATTACCTCTGTTAAACAGGTAGTAGTTAAAAATTATGCCGGTAAAGAACATACGGTAAAAGCAAAACATTTTATCCTGGCCTGTTGCTCTATACAAAATGCAAGGATACTGTTGTCCTGTAACAAACAGGTGCCTGCAGGACTTGGTAATGATAATGACCTGGTTGGCCGTTATTTTATGGAACATGCAGAAATAAAATCGGGGGAAATGTGGTTGAACCGATCCAATCCTCTGATGCTGTATAAAATGATTCTGCAGACAAAAGTACGGGCCGAGTTGGCCATATCTGCAAAAAAACAGGAAGAGTTAAAGGTTTTGAATGGTTCCATATCACTGATGCCGCTGGAGTTGTCGAAGAATGCAATTCCATCTGTCAAGCTCTGGTCACACGAAGACCCACGTGAAAGCCTTGATAGCCTTCATGAATTTTCTAAATTAGATAAGAGAAATTTTTTTCAGAGAATGTTCTCATCTAAAGATATTTTCCAGTCCTTTGGTTTATTTACCAGAGTAGAACAGCTTCCAAACCCTGACTCAAGAGTTGTTTTAAGTGACGAAAAAGATGAACTGGGAATGCCACGGGCAAATCTGCACTGGGCATTATCGCCCATTGATAAAAAAACGGTATATACGTTAAACAAACTTTTAGGTCAGCAGCTTGGCGCAGCCGGATTAGGCCGTGTTAAACTAAGTGATTACCTGCTTGATGATGATGAAAATTTACCGGACTACACCAGTGGAGGATGGCATCATATAGGTACAACCAGGATGAGTGATAATCCAAAAACAGGTGTAGTGGATGCCAATTGTAAAGTGCATGGTATAGATAATTTACACATTGCCGGAGCTTCCTGTTATCCAACCGGTGGTGCAGTAAATCCTACATTAACCTGTGTTGCGATCAGCCTTCGCCTGTCAGATCATTTGAAGAAGAACATGAAAGCAATTGTTTAATTCAGGCTGGGAATTTGTTTATGATCTGCTCTCCTGTTGTGGCCTTCTTTTAGAAAACCTTCTTCTTTTCCATTGATATAATCCCCATCCTGCCATTGCAAACAGCATGAGATAATTCAGGCTGTTGAAAAGATAATGCTTCATAAATGATAACGGGATCAATACAGCCGCCGCCGCCATCCACCAATACCAACTTTCTACTTTCTTATTTGTCATTGCCCATACCGCTGTAAAAGAAGCAGCACCGGCTAATGCATCTGCCCATGGAATAATATCTCGGGCGAAAAAACTTTTATAATAATTCAGTATGAAGAAGTGAACAGCAAAAAATAAGATAAAAAATAAGATCTGCATAAACCATTCTTTATTTGTGGAAGAGGTTATACGTATGATCCGGTGTTTTCTCCGGTCTCTTTTCGCCCACCTTATCCAGCCATAAATATACCATGCAGCCCAAAAATTATATACATATATATTCCCCGGCAGCCCCTGTTCAACACTTAATAATGTATATATGGCTGTATAGATTAAACCTGCCGGGAAAACATAGATCTTTTCCCGGCTGCCAAACCAAAGGGAAATAAAAAATGCCAGCAGGGCAATGCATTCAAGCAGGGGTATATTTTTTATTTCATGGTAAAGTGGCCTGACCAATTGCTGTGTGAAATTAAAACCCGGATTTGCGGAAGAATTACTTTTAGTATTGTTTTTGAATATATAGTTGCCGGGGGTTCCTCTTACATACAGTGGATTATTATTATTCCCGTTACCTGATAAAATATTGTTCTCAATCAAGAGGGTGTCAATTACAAAAGCAGGATTAGCAAGGATGCAGGCCACATTGAAATTGGCGATCGTGTTGTTTTGAATCTTTATATTGGTTGAAGCGGCTACTCCGGTTAGCTCAATTCCATAATAAGGGGCCCCTTTAGTATGGGCAATGAACCTGTTTCCATAAATAAAAAAATTGTTTATGATATGATTCCCTGTTCCATCGCTTGAAAAATTAATGGCATACCCATGATGGCTTCCGTTATCAATACCAATATTTTCACAAATATTATTTTTAATCGTTACATCGCTGATCATACTGCCATCCCTGGGTGTAAAATATATCGGAATGGTTAAATTCCTCATTTGATTGTTTTCTATAATTGCATTTTCAGTTTCATACTCGAGGGTTATTCCTGTTTCAACCTTTGTTTGTAAACTGGTTGGCCCTATTATATTATCATGAATATATACGCTAAATGAATACTTCCCTTTAGTTTGATGGTTCATGTCAATTGAACCGATAATCGTGTTATTATAAATTTCCAGTCCTGATTCATTAAAAAGCTCTATTGCAAAATCCCAGGTTATTCCATCATATGCCTGTTTGGTTATTTTATTATTATAAATTTTACATCCATTTAAATAACCATTATTACAGTATTTAATGGGCCAGCCATTAGTGCCTTTTGCCCTGCCTGTTTGTGATATGGTATTATTATATATAAGCAATCCGTCTTGTCCGCCAATCACAAGGCACCCTCTTCCATATCCATCATATTTAGCACAATTGGTCATGATGTTATTATAAAAAGAATTTCCGGTTGCATAAACTGATGGGGGTTCGGTATCATTATCACCCCTGCCGGCAAAATAAACGCCGGTTTCTTCAAAATCGGTTATAGTACAATCATAAATGGAAAAATTTGAACGCCCCCTTATTTCAATACCCCAGGATGTTGTTCTTTTATTACCATCTAAATTAATATGGCTGATGTGCTGGTTACCATTAGTGCCTTCGGGTGATGTAGCTATGATGATGGCAACAAATTGTTGGGTTAATGTTGATTGAATTATTGATGAGGGGCCATCTCCTTCAATACTGACCCCAACCGCAAGATTGCACCTGATCGTTTCTATATACGTCCCTGATGTTACATGAATAATATCACCAACAGCTGTAACTGAAGAAGTTGCTTTGTATAAAGTTTGCCAGGGGTTGCTGATACTGCCATTACCTGTTCTGTCATTTCCTTTTGAACTGATATAATAGGTTGTGGCAAAACTGCTTTGGAAAATCAAAACAAGCACCAGGGTAGATAATAGTTTCATTTTAAATTTTTCTGCTTACACTTTAATAAAAAATTAATATTTCTTTTACCGAAGATATTGGATTGTTTTAAAATAATTTTAAGACAACTTTTTGTTCAACTTAATGATTATATATCACCAAACGGATTTTATACAAGCTTATTCAGATCGTTATAAACTTTATTTCCAAGATACCGGTGTATCACCGACAGATTTTTGGGATTGGATAAAGCAGTTAAATGATATTGATGATGAAGGTCAGTACCTACCAGGGTTGCGAGGTTATTTTTCATAATAAATTTAGCCGCTTTTTTAACCCCGCTGCCATAATATCCGGTTAAGGATAGAAGATTTACCTGTAAATGGAATCCCATCTCCTTTAAACGGTAATACTGGTCATAATTACGGTGATAAAAAAAATAACGTTCCGGATGTGCCAATACCGGCTTATAGCCCTCTGATATGATCCTGGAAGTAATTAAGTCGAGGTTAGCAGGAGGGGTGGAATAGGAAATCTCAGTTAACAGAATATTTTTATGAAGTGTTAATAAAGGAGATTTTTTTTTCAGTAGTTCCATAAAATAATCATCAAGCATATATTCCGCGGCAGCGGAAAGTTCCATTTTAATTCCGGCTTTTTTACAGGCCACTTTTACTTTTTCAAGGGCAGTATTTATGGTATCGGGTGTATTTCTATACATATCTCCAATGATATGAGGCGTGGCTATTGATTTACGGATGCCTAAGGCATACAATCCCTGTATTAATTTTAAAGACGTATTCAGATCCGGGGAACCGTCATCTATACCAGGTAAAATATGCGAATGAATATCTGTTGTAACCGGCAGGGTACCGGGTAAATGATGAATAGCATTCCTGGTTTTAAAAAAATTAAACATGGTTATAATGGCTGTATTAATCAAAACTAATACAATGGGAAATAAAAGTCATAATAAAAAAAATCAGCAGCTGGTTTAAAATACAGGGTTATGCGTTATTATTTAATTTAGAACCCGTTCTTTTACCTCCCGTCATTTCAATATTTTTTTTATCAAAAACGGCCGTTAATTGCAAACCCATACTTTCTATTTTTACACTGGCACGATTACCTGAAACCTCAAGTAGAATACCCTGGTAATTCATTAAAACCCCGTTTTTTATTTTTACTTTTGAATTTATGGCAGAAGGATCTTCTGACACATCTACCCCACTGAATTCGTTTAAAAATTTTCTGACGGTATTAATTTCACTTTCTTTTATTTTTGCCGGCTTGCCTAACCAGTGAACATAATTTACAATGCCATTTATGGATAACAACTCCCATTTTTTTTGTTCTTCCACCTGTACAAAAACATAGGATTTAAACAATGGCTCCAGAATTGTTTTTTTCCGGTCACTCCATTGCTTTACCACCCTGTTTACCGGACAATAATATTCAATGCCGCCGGCTTCAAGTAATGCGGCTACTTTTTTTTCCCATCGCGGCTTTGTGTACACCGCATACCAGTACCTGTTCTTATCGTTCATTTACTTAATTCTTGTATCTCAGCTACATTTCATTTTTGAAGAATGCGGCATGTTGATTTAGTTGTTTAATAATAATTTTTAAACGGCATTAACGCCCGGCCACCGGTACTACCGGTAAACTTTCGTTGCCACTTTCATTTACGGCCTGCACGGCAAAAAAATAATTGTCTTTTGAAAACGGTAACCGAATTTCTGTTTCAGCAGTAAATATCTTTTTCTGCCAGAAAGCACTGGTAGTTTCTCTTACTAAAACATAATAACCTTTTACTTTTCCGTGCCTGGGTGTTCTCCAGTATAAGTATGTGGAATTACTTAATCTTTTCACATCCATTTTTACTGAATCCGGCATGGAGGGCGCTTTAGCAAGATTGGCAAGGTTTGCCAGGTTTAACCCCGTGTTCTTGCGGAGGTATTCATAATCAATGTATTCTTCAAGATCGCCATACCGGATATTATTTTCTACCCGTACATCCTGATGCTGGCGAGTGTAATTTTCATTCATCTCGGTAATCCGTACTGCTGAAAAGCCACGTTGTACGTAAGGTGTGTGATCTCCACCACGCAAAAAACGATCGTTCCGGTAGATCAAAACCACGTCTAAATTATCAATATATCGTTCACCTACTTCTTTTATATACCGTGCAAGTTGTCTCGACTTTCCATCATTTTCCAAACCCAGACTGCGGATATTAACTGCCGATTTTTCCGTTTCATAAGCGGGTAAGCCTTCACTAAATACCCTCACTTTTGTATTATTAATGATATTGGTTTCGTTACTGTTATTGCTGCCCATAATATCGTTGTTCAGCACCGCTTCAATATTCCAATTTTCTTTTTTGGCTTTTTCACTCATAAAGACAGAACCAAGTAAACCCTGTTCCTCACCACTGACTGCAACAAAAATAATAGAGGCAGGAAAATTATATTTGCTCATTATTCTTACACATTCAATAACTGCTGCTGTGCCGCTTGCATCATCATTGGCCCCCGGGGCATCGCCAATACGGTCGGTAGGGCTGCTGCGCATATTATCAAGGTGGCCGCTGATAATAAAGATCCGGCTATCATTAGGATCAGTCCCTTTAAGTGTAGCCACTACATTACCCAACAGTAACACCGCATCAACCCTTCTGCCATCGGGCTGTAAAGTAGTGGTGTCAATAAAAGCAGATAATCGGCCATTGGATTGTTTAGCCATTTCATTGAACCTGCCCAGCACCCAGTTCCTGGCAGCGCCGATACCACGCATTGGGTCGGTTTGAGTGCTCAGTGTATTTCTTGTACCAAAGGCAACCAGTGTTTTTATATAAGATCTTAAAGAATCAGGCGACACTTCCTTTACCATCCTTTCAATTTCAGGATCTCTTTGAATAATGGTTTGAGAAAATGCGGTACTTACAGAAAATAGCACTACTATTAAAAAAACATGTTTCATAAACCGGGGGTTGACATTAAATATACAAAGAAAGAAGATAATATGATTTTCTTTGTCCCTAAAGGAGGTAAAACAAAAATGTTCCGCTATCAGGCGAAGCATCTCATTCTTTTTTTTATTTTTCTTTTGCCTTGATGCAAAAGAAACAAAAAATCAAGGCAGGAACGATTACGGCCCGTTCCTGCCGTACAGCTATGTGGAGCGGTTGTACTGCTGTGGCTTCAGCATTTTATCGCTACTCTTAAATTCAATGCAGTAAAATAAAACAACGACTGCCTTATACCTAACCCGAAAAGAAACTGATATGCAGTGAAGTACTTAACCTTAAGAGTAGAATTACCGATGTACAAGCCACAGTAGTACCAAAGCTAAATCAGGGAACCATCCCGCAATCGGGCTGTTATCGATTGCGGGACTCCTTTTTTGTTTCTTTTTTGGAGAAGCAAAAAAGAAAAATAAAATTAGCAGAGTGGTTATAAAAAGGTAGTTCGGCGTTGGTCATAAAACACAACGACGGCGAAATCTCCGGTTCACGCTGTATAGTAATTTGAGAAAAGGTATGATGTGATGAAAATAGAAACACAATTAACAGGGCCTGTTTCATAAACCGGGGGTTAAACTTAAATATACAAAGAGAGAAGATAATATGAACAATGGCTTTTGTGCTGCATAATGGAAAAAAAGTACAAGAGTGCGACGCCACCATAGCCAAATATAAATTCAGCTGACGGGTACATAAAAAAAATTACTTTTGCCGCTCAAACTTTTACAATGAGCAAAGGACCCATCTCCAACTTTATTGAACACCACTACCGGCATTTTAATGCAGCTGCTTTAATGGATGCCGCCAAAGGGTATGTAACCCACCTGGATGAAGGCGGAAAAATGATGATCACGCTTGCCGGTGCTATGAGTACAGCCGAACTGGGATTGAGCCTGGCAGAAATGATACGCCATGATAAAGTGAGCATCATCAGTTGTACCGGTGCCAACCTCGAAGAAGACATCATGAATCTGGTGGCACACAGTCATTACAAAAGAGTACCTAATTACCGTGATTTATCGCCACAGGAAGAATGGGATTTATTGGAGAACCATTTTAACCGGGTTACCGATACCTGTATTCCGGAAGAGGAAGCTTTCAGAAGATTGCAGCAGCATATTCATAAAATATGGAAAGAGGCAGATGATAAGGGAGAACGTTATTTTCCGCATGAGTATATGTATAAAATGTTGCTGAGTGGTGTGCTGGAACAGTATTATGAAATTGACCCGAAGAACAGCTGGATGCTGGCTGCTGCACAAAAAAATATTCCGATAGTGGTGCCTGGTTGGGAAGACAGTACGATGGGAAATATTTTTGCATCCTACATTATTAAGAAAGAATTAAAAGCGGTTACCATGAAGAGTGGTATTGAATACATGGTTTGGCTGGCAGATTGGTACAGGAACAATTCTTCGGGCAAAGGAGTAGGTTTTTTTCAGATAGGTGGTGGTATTGCCGGCGATTTTCCGATCTGCGTGGTGCCCATGATGTACCAGGACCTGGAGTGGCATGATGTTCCTTTCTGGAGCTACTTCTGCCAGATCAGTGATTCAACAACGTCGTATGGTTCCTACTCAGGTGCTGTACCCAATGAAAAAATTACCTGGGGTAAACTGGATATTCATACCCCGAAGTTTATTGTAGAGAGTGATGCCACCATTGTGGCACCGTTGATCTTTGCCTGGGTACTGGGTTGGTAGGCCCCGTCAATCTCTTCCCGTGGGGGATGATATGGCGGAGATTGAAGCAAAGGATGCAACCCAACTATTTAAGAAGTTAAAATAGCTTACTGAAATAAGTTACCCGATTATAAAAGAGACTGTCTCAAAAGTCAAACATTGCTGTCAGACTGAGCTTGTCGAAGTCATTTGAACATACGTTTTATATTCAAACATGTTTCGACAAGCTCAACATGACATACTTTTGAGACAGCCTCCTTTGCTTAAAAAATTAATGTCCAAAGGTTATGCGGTCATAATAGGTGGTACCACTAAACACATATGAAGAAGTTATTGTAAACGTACTTTCATTAAGCACTTCAATGGTGCTTATATCTGAAGTTGAGCTACCGGTAGAAGTTGTTTTTAGTTCTGTTTCGTTGTTTTGAAAAACCCAGGTGCCGGTTTCAATAATTTGCGGATCGCCCATGGTACATACGGAGGCACCCTCATTAGATTCATAGGTTCCATTTGTATTTACAATTAAATTGTTATCTATTTCACAGGCAGGCATGGTGCTTGTATAGTCAACCCAGGTACCTCCGGCACCCACTTTTTCTTCAAATTTTATAAATTTCCAGGTGGCTTGTGTTAGGAGTTGTGTTTTTGATTTTACAACGGGATCATCTGAGCTTTTACTACAGGCTCCAAGGCCCAAAAGAATAACGGTTGTAAAAAGTAATTGTACTGCTGTACGACTTGTAATTTTAATCATAGCTTTTAGTTTTAAGTGTGAAATTAAGAATATGTAATGTAGTCTTCTGTTTACAAGAATCAAAATTATTAAATATTTAAATTTTACCGGCTTCCCATATTCAGGGGAGTATCTCTTTTAAGCATCTCATCCCGGTTGGCCATTTCCCAGGCGGTATGAAAGATCATCCGGGTTCTTTTTTCATAGAGCTCCCAGTTTATTTTATCAACCGTATCGGTTGGTTTATGATAATCTGCTTTCAGCATTCCATCATAGAAAAATAAAATAGGGATACCTTTTTTTGCAAAATTATAATGATCGCTTCGGAAATAGATCCGGTTCTGGTCGTTCGGATCATCAAATTTATAGTCCAGTACCAATTGGGTATATTTATTATTTACCCCTTCATTAATAACCGGCAGATCGCTGCTGAGTTTATCATGGCCTATCACATAGACATAATTAAGGGTATCCGCCGTTTTACGTTCGGTGTCAACTCTACCCACCATATCAATGTTTAGATCAACGGAGGTTTTATCCAGCGGGAAAAAGGGATGTTCACTGTAATAGTCACTTCCCCATAAACCTTTTTCTTCTCCGCTTACGGTCATAAAAACAATGGTTCTTCTTGGCCTGTTACCTTCTTTAGCTGCTTTGGCAAAGGCTTCTGCCATTTGAATAACTGCACAGGTACCACTTCCATCATCATCAGCACCATAATATATCTGTCCGTTGCGCATTCCCAAATGATCGTAGTGCCCGGTTACAAAAACGTATTCGTCTTTTTTATCCGTACCTTCAATAATGCCTGCTACATTGCTGGCATTAATAGTGGTTCTGTATTTTTCAAAACTAAAAGTAACTTTTGCTTTCTTTTCCATGGCCCTGCCAACATCTATCGGCAGATCATTCATTGCGCCGCTGGTTTTAGAAATTTTTATAAGAGTATCAAACGGGTTACCCATAATATCTTTTGCGAAAGCATGTGACAACTGAGCAAAATTCAAAGGTCTTGCCTGGTTGTTATTTCTTGGAAAATAAATACCGGTTTTTTTACCGTTGTCTACGGTACGCTGGTTAAATGATTCCTGGTTTGGATTAATGATCAGTACGCCTGCTGCACCTTTAGCGGCAGCCAGGGCTATTTTTTTAGAAATCCCCGGAAAGGTCCATTCGCTGGAACGGTTAGTACCGGTGATCATAAATTTTCCATCTTTTTTTGGCTCTCCCAAAAAGAAAATCACAATTTTACCTTTAACATTAAGGCCGGTATAATCACTGTATTTTTCCTCTTCAATTCCATAACCTGCGAATACTATTTTTTTGCCTTTAAACTTTCCTGTCTCATTATTATTGAGTGGAGTAATAAAATCTTTGCCGTATTCGGCCACTTTGCCATCCATTTTAAGCTCAACGGATTTTAAGCTATCCTGGTAAAGTGGATAATATTGCTGGTAACCTTTTAAGGCTTCTACAGGTGTTAAACCTGTGGCTTTAAACTGTGCTTCAATATAGGCAGCGGCTTTACGCTGTCCTTCGGTGCCTGTTTCTCTTCCTTCCATTCCGGCCCCGGCAATAATGCTGAGGTGTTTATTCAGGTTACTACCCGTAATAACGGCTGCATATCTGGCTGCGGCATCAGTTTGTGCAAAAGCAAGGTTGAAGCAGACTAAAAGGGGGATAATAAATATAACTATCTTTTTCATTTGTACATTTTAATTGCTGGCCCCGCCGGATGATTTTTCCCGACAGAATGATACTTTAGGCTGGCATTTGGTGAGGCAAAATAGGAAAAACCATTAAGTCCTGATCGAATTATTGATAAGCGGCTAAATAAAGTTTTGATGTGTACTGTACAGCAGGTTATAGTAGTATGGGAATTTCAGTTTGGATCAACAGGTAATTTTATCTTTTCTGTTTTTATGACGGCCGCCTTCAAATGCGGTGTTCATAAAAACGTCAAGCATTTTTTCGGCATCGCCATCCCTGACGAAACGTGCAGGTATGCAAATGATATTTGCATCATTGTGTTTACGTGCAAGTTCAGCTAACTCCTCGCCCCAGCAAACAGCAGCCCTTATGCCTGCATGTTTGTTAGCCGTCATGGCCACTCCATTAGCGCTGCCGCATAATAAAATGCCAAAAGCGGCTTCGCCTTTTTCTACCGCTACGGCAACGGGATGTGCAAAATCGGGATAGTCAACAGATTCTTTATCGTACGTTCCAAAATCATTAAAGGCGAGGCTTTCTCCTTCCAGTACTGAGATCAGGTCTTCTTTGCAATCAAATCCGGCATGATCGCAACCAATGGCTATCGGCAATTTTAAATTGAACGGGGACATCCGTGAAGTGTTTAAAGGTTTAATGATTAATGTACGATCAGTGATTCAAAGTTACTTAAACCTTTTTAATCGTAAACCCTTAAACTTTAAGCCTTCGTTCAACTCCACTCTTTTTCTGCTTTGGCTTTTTTGCGGTCAACCCGGGACACCAGAAGGATACTTATCCAGTAAAGTAATAATAAAGGAAGCGCTACAATGATCTGGCTGGTTATGTCGGGTGATGGAGTAATGACAGCAGCAACAAGCAGTATAAGCACAAATGCGTATTTTGAATATCTTTTTAAGAAACCAGAAGTGATCAGCCCTATTTTTGCTAACACATAGGCCAATATAGGTAATTCAAATGCAATACCACAACCTAAGATCAGGTTGGTAAGGCTGTCAATATAATCATTAATAGAAGGCCTGTATTGTATCAACCCTGATTTACCCAATGTAAAACTTGCTAAAAAATTAAAAGTAAAAGGAGCCAGTAAATAATATCCGAAGGCTGCTCCAATAAAGAAACAAAGGGATACCCAGAAAATGCTTCCGCGGGCATATTTTTTTTCTTTTGCCGAAAGAGCCGGTTTTACAAATCGCCAGAATTCCCAAAATAGATAAGGAAAAACAACAATTACCGCTCCTATAAGTGCAATGGAAACGGCAGAGGTAAATGTTCCATTTACCTGAGTTACCTGGAAATTGATTACTACAGGAGGTAAACAAAGCCTGTCACCGATACCGATCCATCTTCCAAACCTGCATAGTATATCATATGTAACAAAATTTTCACTGGCAGGGGCCAGGATGATGGTATCATATACCCAATCAATGAAAAAGAATATTGTAACTGCTGCCACCAGCCAAACTATTACAGAACGCATCAAATGCCAGCGCAGGGCCTCAAGATGACCCATAAAGGACATTTCTTCGGGTTCCGCCGCTTCTTTATTACGCAGGCGTTTAAAAAACTGTTTTCTATCTGAATATGCTGTAGCCAATGGTATTAAATTTGCCCGCCCGGATAATATCTTTTATGACCGGGATTGCAAAGGTAAAACTCTAAGGCTTTAATATGACAATTGGTTACTTTTTTTAAAAGCCGGGAAGTTGATGAAAAAGAGAAGCCCCTGTAGAAACAGGGGCCGTTACCAAAACTAACTGCTTATGAGAAAATTTAATATTTTTAGTTTATCTGACTATATATACGCAAATCAGATGCCAAATGTTTAAACGTTTATGTTAAGGATTCCTTAATACCCTGATGGTATTAATTATCTAACTACTCTAACGGAAAAATGAACTTATTATTTTTATTTCGACCATTTGCAGGCATAAAAGGTCAACATATAACATATTCTTTGACCTTTTTGTTCAAATAAGTTTAATTAAAATAAAAAACACCCTGAATTTTCAGGGTGTTTTTACTCAATTACCTGTAAATTTTACTATTTAATAAATCCTTTGATCAGGTCCATTAAACCACCAGCACCATTTTTTTGCTGCTGGTTTTGAGCGCCTCCTGCCAGTTTTGAAACAATATCCATTAATCCGTTACCGCCGCCACTTTGCTGTCCACCGCCGGTAAACTTTCCAATGAGATCCTGGAAATTAAATCCGCTGTTACCGCTGTTTTGTTGTTCCTGAACGACCTGGGTTGTTTGTCCCCCGGTTATTGAATTTAACAGGCCTTCCAATGAAAAGGTGCTGTTGCCAGGATCGTTGGTTTTATTTATTAAGCTGCTTATTACATCTGGTATTAAACTGCTGGCCACATTGTTGGCCTGGTTACCACCGAGATTATATTTACTCATCAGTTTTCCGGCAAAATGCCCGATCATCATATTTACAATGGGGTTACTTAACAAACCATTGCCCGAACCCTGTTGATCTTTATTGCTGAATAATGATAAAATGTTTTGTAATCCACCGCCGGCCACCATATTACGTAAGCCAGAAGCAACAGTATTGGTAGCTTCTGCCACTACTGCATTATTTTGTTCATTTGGCACTTCAGGATTATTAATTACAGCATCACCGGCCGCACCTTTTACCAGGTTAAATAATTCTTCTAACATAATTTTTAAGTTTTAGATAATAAATGTATTAAATATATCCAAGATGGGATAAAATTTATCATTTAAGTACAGATTTAAGTTTTTTTACTGAAGATCGAACATTAGTTCTGCATGGTCATCTTTTCTGCATTCTCAGCAAATTGTAAAGCATCTAAAAATTCCTGTATGTCGCCATTTAAAATGGTATCTAAATTATACACTGTTAATCCAATCCGGTGATCGGTTACCCTGCCCTGCGGAAAATTATAGGTTCTGATTTTAGCGCTTCTGTCCCCGGTACTTACCAGGCTTTTCCGCATATGAGCTGTGGCTTCCTCTACTTTCCTTACCTCTTCATCATATAATTTCGTTCTCAGCATTTCCATTGCTTTTAACCGGTTGCCTAGCTGCGAACGATCAGTCTGGCACATTACTACAATACCGGTTGGCTTATGTGTAAGAAAAACCTTGGTTTCCACTTTATTTACATTTTGCCCCCCGGCACCGCCACTCCTGGCCGTTTCCATTTTTACATCGGATTCTTTTAGATCTACATCTACATCTTCTGCCTCAGGCATTACTGCTACAGTTACCGCACTGGTATGCACACGGCCGCTGCCTTCAGTATCCGGTACCCGTTGCACCCGGTGTACACCACTTTCAAATTTTAATATTCCATACACATCATCGCCAACTACCTCTACCTGAACTTCTTTATAACCGCCAACCGTTCCTTCGCTTTCACTTAATATGGCGGTTTTCCATCCTTTTTTCTCGCAATATTTTAAATACATTCTCAACAGATCCCCGGCAAAAAGAGAGGCTTCATCGCCACCGGTGCCGGCACGGATCTCGAGAATAGCATTTTTCTCATCGTAAGGGTCTTTTGGAATAAGCATATTACGGAGCATTTTTTCCAACGCTTCTTTTTTTCCTTCCAATGCCGGTAATTCCTGTTTGGCAAGGAACCTCATTTCCTCATCATCACCATTTAATACCTCTTTATTAAAATCAATATCGTCCAGTATTTTTATATACTCATTCCTGGCATTTACAATTTTTTCCAGGCTTCGGTATTCTTTACTGGTCGCGGTAAACTTTTTGTTATCGCTTACAATTTCCGGATTGGTAAGTGCAACCCCCAGGTTGTCGAATCTTCCTTTTATAGCATCTAATTTATCTAACATAGAAAGGCCCCCTCCTGAACTCCGTTCGTTCTTTTTCAAAGAACCCCCAAGGGGGAGGGTTAATTGTGTTTTGTTATAAAAAGTTGTTACCAGCTTTGTGCTCTAATTAAACATAGTTGTGTCACACTCTTGTACCACATAACTTTGTTCAGCCTAAATTGCGTTTTGCAAAGCAGGCGCAAATTTACAATATATCAACCAATCATTTTGTACAGAAAATTTTCAGCCAATTATATTTTTAACGGATACGAAATGCTGCAGGACCAGGTATTAATTACTGATCTGAAAGGTGTTGTAGCAGATATGGTTTCCGAAAAGGAGGCCGGCGATAGCATCGAAAAACTAAACGGGATACTTAGCCCGGGTTTTATTAATGCACATTGCCATCTGGAACTTTCACACCTGAAAGGCCATATACCCAAACATACCGGCCTGATTGATTTTATTTTAAAAGTGGTGAATGAACGGCACCTTGCCTACCGGCAGGCAGGTTTTGATGAAGCAGAAATATGGGTAGCGATTGAAACGGCTGAAAATGTAATGCTGCAAAATGGCATTGTTGCGGTTGGTGATATTTGTAATAACACACTCACTATTCCTCAAAAAAATAAAGGAAGATTACACTATCATAATTTTATAGAATCCGGTGGTTTTATACCGGCTTTTGCAAAAGACCGGTTTGAAAAATCAATGCTGATTCTGAACGAATACCGAACAATGGCCAACGATCAACCCATAGGGTCCTTCAGACGGTCAACGATCAACCCACATGCACCATACTCAGTTTCTCCCGAAATGTTTGCAATGATCAATGATTTACCCAACAATAATTTACTAACCATTCACAACCAGGAAACCGATGCTGAAAATGAGTTTTTTGAAAAAGGAACCGGAGATTTTTTGCGGCTGTATCAGCAAATGGGTATTGATATTTCATTTTTTAAACCCACCGGAAAAACCAGCCTGCAAAACTGGTTGCCGCATTTTACAAAAGGGCAATCCATCATTTTGGTACATAATGTTTCTACATCAGCAAATGATTTACTTTTTGAAAAACTTCAAACTTCAAACTACAAACTGCAATCTTTCTTCTGCCTTTGCCCCAACGCCAATCTTTATATCAGCAATACATTACCCGATGTAGAAATGCTGATGCAGCATACAGAAAATATTGTTTTAGGAACTGATAGCCTGGCATCTAATCATGAACTGAATATTATGGCAGAAATTAAAATACTGCAACAACATTTTAGGGAAATTGATCTGGTAACTTTTCTGAAATGGGCAACCAGCAATGGTGCCAGGGCTTTAAACATGGATACAATGTTAGGCAGTTTTGAAAAAGGAAAACAACCGGGGCTGGTACTTATTGAAGGAGTAAACGGATTAAATGTTACAACAAACACATTGGCAAAACGTATTTTGTAGTTTATTCATTTGCATTCAGCTTATGAATTTACAATACCTCGTGCAGCACCATCAAAGTTTTCATCTGACCAAAATCGGGAATATGCAGCGCATAATATTCCAGGTATCTTAATAACAGGTTTCTTCTTATTTCCCGGTTTAGTTTAAATTCTTCCAGTTCAAAGGGCTGCATCACTTTTAATAGCCGGGCAGTAAGTTCAGCATATTCCCCATCCAAAAAATGCGGATGGGTTGGCTGGTGGTTGATAAAATTTCCTTCCTGTAGATCCAGAACAGAATTGCCTGAACTGAAATTATCGGTCATCCTGAACCCAAAGAAATGGGTAAGGTGCAGGGTAAAGAACAGGGAAAAATTTGCGGTAACAGGTTTATTGGCTTTGTCCAGCTGCAATAAGGACTCCTCACAAAAATTAAACAGATCGCTGTTGGCTTCGGGTTGCTTTAAGCATTTCAGGATGAGCTCAACCATAAAAGAGGCGATGCTGTTTTTAATAACACCGGTTAACAGATCTGTATATAATACACCCCAGGAAAATTCTTTTATGCGCTGGATCGATTTGTTTTCGCTGTGATAAACGACCTGGTCTAAAATGGCAGTTGGCTGAAAGTGATTGGCTTTTGAGGATGATCTTTTTGACGTTCGGACCGCATTTACCATATAGGTTTGTACACCAAACATTTCTGTGAACATGGTAACCACCAGGCTGGTTTCGCCATATTTAATACTTCTTAATACTATGCCTTTGGTTTTGTTTGTCATATTTCCAACTGCAGAAGAGAGGTTTATGTTTACTGTTAGTTAAACTGCTTTTCAAAAATAACGAACATATCAGCCACCAAACAATACATTTACGTTCAAATTGATTTCCTTTGCAACTTTATAACCAACAACTCATTTATGTGGCAGCGACTGGGAAAATCTGTGATCCGTTACAGGAATATATTACTCATCCTGTTACTGGTGATAACCTGTGTAATGGGGTTTTATGCAGGTAAGGTTAAGCTGAGTTACGAGTTTTCAAAGGCCATACCCACTGATAATCCAAAGTACAAAGAATATAAAGCCTTTAAAGAAAAATTTGGCGATGATGGTAATATGCTGGTGGCCGGTATTCAAACCGACAGCCTGTTTACCCTGAAGATATTTAAAGCTTACGCAGACCTGCACCGGCGGTTAAAAAAAATTGTTCATGTTGAAGAGGTGTTGAGTATTCCTTATGCCGTTAACCTTCGTAAAGATCCACTTACAGAAAAACTTATCGCAGAAAGAATATTTTCAGATTCTATACATACGCAGGCTGAATTGGACAGTGCGGTATCAGTATTTTACAATCTTCCTTTTTACCGGAGCCTTTTGTATAACCCCCGTTTAAAAGCCTACCTGGTTGGTGTTCGTATCAATAAAGAAATACTGAATTCTGCAAAGCGAACACAAACGGTCTCTGAAATTTCAAATACGGTAAAAATCTTTGAAGATCTAACAAAAACAGAAGTGCATTTAAGCGGACTCCCTTTAATACGTACCGTAGTAGCCGACCGGATACAGAATGAAATGAAATATTTTTTATTCGGCTCACTTTTATTAAGTGCTCTCATTCTTTTACTTTTCTTTAGGTCCATCAGTACAACCCTGCTTTCGCTGATGGTGGTAATACTGGGGGTTATCTGGAGTGTGGGTATTTTACAATTATGCGGTTACCAGATCACTTTATTAACTGCATTAATTCCCTGCCTGGTGGTAGTGATTGGAATACCCAACTGTATTTATTTTATTAATAAATACCAC
>JANOGE010000027.1:0-4328 GCA_031414035.1 Chitinophagaceae bacterium
CAAAACTGGTACAGGCTGACAGGAGTAATAACTACAACCTGTTTACCGAACTGATGAAGAGCGAAAAACACCAGTTTAAACTGAATATAACGTTTCGTAAACTGCATGTATCTGATCCGGGTTTAAGCAGGCAAAAAGAAGATAAAAGCCTTTTGGGCAGGGCTGAGTATTTTGTAAATGAATGGAAAGGCTTCCTGATCGGGAATGTATTGTATGAACTGGGATCAGGGCAGGAGCAAAAAAGAGAATATACATATGTTGAAGTTCCGGCAGGACAGGGAGAATATACCTGGATAGATTATAATAACAATGGCATTCCGGAATTGAATGAATTTGAAATTGCCGTTTTCCAGGATCAGAAAAAATACATCCGTGTTTTTACAGCCAGCAACCAGTATGTAAAAGCAAATTATGTTCAGTTCAATTACAGTTTTTCATTAAATCCAAAAGCGATAATTAAACCAACAGTTCTACGGGGGTTTAAAAAAATAGTATCCCGTTCCAGTACCAGTTCAGCGCTGCAGATCACTAAAAAAGATATTTCTACCGGTACCTTTCAGTTTAATCCTTTTACCAGCAAATTGGTGGATACAACATTGATCAGCTTAAATTCTTTTCTTTCCAATACCTTGTATTTTAACAGGAGTAATATCAAATGGGGTTTTGATATAACCCATAGCATTAATAAAGGAAAAGTATTATTGTCTTATGGGGTTGAAAGCAGGAAATTGCGAAACCTGCTTTTAAAAACCAGGTGGAACATCAACAGGAATTTTGTAAGTACACTCAGTTTTAAACAGCTAAAAAATACGTTAAATACCGAGGGTCAAAAATTTAATAACCGCAACTATCTTATTTTACAAAATATCATTGAGCCCTCCTTATCGTATGTTTATAAAACAAATTTCAGGACGAGCATAACGTATTCCTATGCGCAGAAAAAAAACACAATCGATTCCCTTGAAAAAGCTGACAGCCATTTATTAACAGCGGATGTACGGTATAACATACTTTCTAACAGTACACTGAATGCAAAGTTTTCTTTAAATCAAATTGATTTTAAAGCCTATCCGGGCGCAGCAAATACAACCGTAGGTTATATCCTGTTAGATGGTTTAGTACCCGGTAAAAATTATTTATGGAGTCTGGAATTTACTAAAAGGCTTGCGGGTAACATTGAAATCAGTGTTCAATATGAAGGGAGAAAACCAGGCACAAACAGAACCATACATATCGGAAGGGCTTCTGTCAGGGCAATTTTTTAAATAGCCGATCTGGATTCCAGTAAAATAGTAAAGAGGTCCCCTGGTGTGTCTCTTTATCAGGTCTAATTTTTTTTCAGCTGAATAATCCACCTTTTTTTAAACTACGTATACCTTCACCGATCTTAAAACCATTATTATAAACTTCAATTTTGTAATCACCGGTTACAAAACCTGTATTTTGTTTCCAGTCAATGCTTACCGTCTGGCGCTGCCCCTGGGTATAGAGTACATCAATTTTTTGGGTATAGATCTTTTCCAGCCCTTCTCTTGTATTGAACTTTCCGGAACCCATGCCTTCCTGAGCGAGTGGTGCACCATCCGGACCGGTAATACATACATAAATGTTTTTTTGCCCGGATTGTGCAACCCGGTTCTCATCAAGGTCAAATGAAATACGGAGTTTGTCAACTCTTTTAGCCGTTGTGGTTACTTTTTCTTTGCCATTGCCTTTATCATTAAAAGCTAATATAGAAAAATTGGAAGCATGCAATGTAGAGGCAACATCAATCACTTCTTCTTTTTGCCTGATCAAAGATGTGGCGGAGTCAAAATCCTTCTGCACTTTATCACGCTGCATCATCACACTGTTTTTTTCCCGGGTAAGAATTATCTTTTCACCCTGTAAGGCTTCTATCTGGATTTTATATCCTTCAATATCCCCATTCAAAGAAGTGATCAACGTTTTAGCCAGGTTAAGTTCATCCAGGGTAGCATCAACTTTCGACAGGAGTTCCTGAATTGTATTTCTCTTTTGTGCAATATCCTTGTCTTTTTTAGATATGATACTGTCTTTGCTGTGCACCATATTAGCACTGCTGGTTTTAATCATATCATACAACATAGTGGCATCTTCCAGTTCTTTTTGTAATATATCCCTTTGGGAAGAGGTATTGCTGATCACAAGGTCCTTTTGCTGAATGGTTTCTTTGGTTTTGTTTTTATCCCAGATGATATAGCCCCAGGTACCCAATAAGGCAATCACCAGGCCTGCTGTTAAATAATTACGCCATTTATTTTTGGGCTGCTGAATAATGGTTTCTGTAGTTTTTTCAGTGCCTGGAAAATTTTCAAAAGTCATTCTCAAAAAAATTTTTCTGATACAAAATTAGGAATTTGGCAATTTTTAAAAAATAGTTGATTTTTTTTGCGTTGTGTATGGTACATTTTACCTTCAAACTGTGTCAAAGGTAATTGCAGACCCTGGAAAACGCCTTTATGGAAGCGTTATTGCTGTGTTAAAAACTTTTTATCCCATCTAACAGGTACTCCCTGCTTAACGTTTATCTTTGTACCATGAGCGCAGAAAAAATCATCAGTGACTGGAAAAAGAAGACTTATAAGAACCTGTATTGGCTGGAAGGAGAAGAGGATTACTATATAGATATGGTAATGAATTACGCAGAGCATAATATACTTAGTGAAGCTGAATCAGGATTTAATTTAACGGTGTTCTATGGTAAAGATGCAGATTGGGCAACCGTAATAAATGCCTGTATGCGTTACCCCATGTTTGCTGAGCGACAGGTCGTTTTATTGAAGGAGGCGCAGCAAATGAAAGAGATTGAGAAACTGGAGAGGTATGTTGAGAATCCCCTGAACTCGACCATTTTTGTGGTTGGTTACAAAGGCAAAACACTGGATAAAAGAACTAAGCTGTATAAACTGCTCAAACAATCTGCTGAAATATTTAGTGCAGAAAAAATTAAAGACTACAAACTGGATGAATGGATCGGTGAATATGTAAGATCGAAGGGATATAAAATAAATGCAAAAGCTATCAGTTTGCTCGCCGGGCATATTGGAAATGATTTGAATCGCATTGTAATGAAATTGAAAAACTGGCCCTGAATTTAAAAGGTAAAAAGGAAATTTCTGAAGACGATATTGAAAAATATATAGGTATCAGCAAAGAGTACAATGTTTTTGAATTGCAGGCGGCTATTGCCAAAAAAGATATGGCTAAGGCCATAAAAATTATCCAGTATTTTGAAGGCAATCCCAAAGCAGCACCCATTCAAATGGTGCTCCCGGCTTTGTATGCCAGTTTTAGTAAAGTGTATACTGTTTTTGGTATGAATGACCACAGTGAAGCCGCACTGAAACCCCATTTTTATTTTAATGCTACGGCCGTTAAAAACGCCCTGGAAACCATAAACAATTACGGGTACGACGGAATAGAACGGATTTTATTATTACTCCATCACTACAATTTAAAAGGGGTGGGAGTAGGTGATACCGGAACATCTGATGCATCGCTGATGAAAGAGATGGTGGTGAAGATGATAGCGTGATCTTGGGTGCCAGCCAGTAGGAATTCGCCTGAAAGCGGGTTCGTTTGGGTACACGCCTTTTGGCGTGCACAGAATTCGCTGAAAGGCGAATTCCTACAAATATTTCAAACTGTCTTCTTTGTCCTTGTGCAATTGTTGTTTCAACTCTTCAAGTCCATTGAATTTCACCTCACTGCGTAAATATTTTTTTACATACACCCTGATGGTTTTACCATATATTTCTTTTTCAAAATCAAAAAGATTTACCTCGGTTACCCTCAGCTTACCGTTTACCGTAGGCCTGAAACCGATGCTCATCATGCCTTTATAATTTTTCCCTTCCACATCGGCATAGACCGCATAAATGCCGTCTCCCAAAACGATCTTTTCCTCATCGTTACTTTTTAAATTGGCAGTAGGGTAGCCAATTTCACGGCCTATTTTGTCTCCATGAAAAACTTCGCCCTCAAAGAAAAAAGTGTAACCTAAAAAATTATTGGCTTCTTCAATATGGCTGTGCAGTATGGCATTGCGGATATTGGTACTGCTTACTTTTATGGCATTAAGCAGGTGTTCCGGAATTTCATTAAGCCGGTAATGATAAACCAATGCTTTTTCCTGCATTAATTTATAGTCGCCACTCCGGTCTTTTCCAAAGCGGTGATCGTAACCAATAATAATAGTATGGGGCCTGAATTTTTCCACTAAAAAATCGCGGATATATTCTTCAGCCTCCTGGTTGGCAAAATATTCGGTGAAGGGTACTATAACCAGGTGATCAATACCCGTCTTA
>JANOGE010000028.1:0-24072 GCA_031414035.1 Chitinophagaceae bacterium
GCCTGGTTTCACTTCCTTTATCGGGGGCAAATAAAATACCCAACACGGCACCAGCTGCAATACCTGCGGCAACAGCAGCCAGTATTTTACCACTTGTGTTCATAAAATATTATTTTAAGCATTAATTGATAATTGCAAGATAAAATTTAGCCTGCCTAATAAGAATGACAGCCCTCAATATATTTGATGATTCAAATCAGAAATAACTAAACCGGCATATTAAGAATTATTTCAACCTTGTTGTTTACAATCAGCATATTTACTGACCATGGTTATTTTCCGGAAAACGTCATACCGGTACTTTTGTACAGGTTTTTCATAGGACATTGGGATTACAAGGGGCTGGATTATTATCCGGCCTCAAATTTTAATTCTGCTGTTTCTTTTTTTCCTGTTTCCTGAAATACCCCCGTAATAAGAAATTATGTTTTAATGCTTCCATATTCTGGTTAAAACCATCAGTGCCTTTTTGAATATTATCCAGGCTTATATTTAATTTCTTTACCATCATCGAATCATAAAGTAAAGCATTCACAGGGCCGCTTCCGCTATTAACACCCCGCCTTATACCGCTTACAAGACTGTTGATCTCATTTGCCAATGAATCAGCCTCTTCTCCAACAGATCTTATTTTTAAAATAGCTTCATTCAGGTTTTTTGCAATGGATGTATCAGTTAAAATGGCGCCCAAAGAACCTTTTCCTTTTTTTACATCAGCAATAATATCATCCAGTTTATTGGCCATATTACCTGCCTTACCTGTTGCCAAACGAATATTGGTCAGTGAGGTTTTTAGATTTTCCGGAATGGATTTGTCATTCAACAAAGCCCATAAAGCACTGCTGTTGTTGATACGCTGTACAGCTGTTTTTAAATCGGCTGCAATGATTGCCACATCATTATTGGTTTTGGAAATCGTTTGCAGTATATCATCTGTAGCCACTGCTTTTCTGGAGACCAAAATATCTCCTTCTTCTGCCAACATACCGGAACTCCTTGCAGGAACTATATTTACCACTCTGTTACCCACCAGGCCATCGGTATTAATGGAAGCAACGGCATTTTTGCGGATAATGGTTTGCATTTTAGTATCAATGATCATCGATACTTCAATAACTGTGTCGTTCAGTATTGCTATTTTTTTTACCGTACCCGCCTGTATGCCGGCAAATCGTACATTATTACCTGCTACCAATCCCTGAATATTTTCAAACCTTGCTTTAAGAATATATGTATCTCCGAATAAGTTCCGGTTCTTACCGATCATGTATAAGAGTAGTACCAGGAATAATAACCCTGCCAGTACGAATAATCCCAGTTTTACATTATTTATGATACGCTTTGTCATGGTTTTCTTATTCAAAGAATTGTTTCACTTTTGAATCTGAATGCTGAGTTAACTGCTCTAAAGTACCGCTTGCATAGCATCGTCCATCCAGTAAGATCACTACCCGGTCACTTGCATGCTTTACACAGTTCATATCATGTGATATGATGAGTGATGTGGTATTGTATTTTTCCTTAATCAGCATCATCAGATCAATGATCTCTTTACCTGTCATTGGGTCTAGTCCTGTTGTAGGTTCGTCATATAAAATGATCTCGGGTTTTAAAATTAACGTCCGGGCCAGGGCAATTCTTTTTCGCATTCCGCCCGATAAGGCTGCAGGCATCATATCTACAGTATGCGACAGGTCAACATCTTCAAGGGCTTCCATTACCATCTTATCTATTTCATCCTGCGAAACCTCGATCCAGTGACGACGTAACGGGAATTCGAGATTTTCCCTTATGGTCATTGAATCATAGAGTGCATTACTCTGAAATAAGAAACCAACCCTGGCCCTTATTTTATCCAATTCATCATTTGTTATATCAGACATATTTTCGCCAAGCATTTCAATTTTACCGCTGTCGGGTTTCAGTAAACCAATGATACATTTTATCAATACTGATTTACCTGACCCGGATTTTCCCAGTACCACCACGCTTTGTCCCCTGTTTATTTCGAGGTTAAAATCAACCAATACATGATTGTTGCCAAAGGATTTGTATAGGTTACAGATCGACAAAACCCGTTCCTCAGGTATCGGGTTATCTGTAATTGCAACCTTTTTTATTTCAGCTATCATTTTGTTTAATTAAAGCCGAGTGCTTCAGTAACCTGCACTGCCAGTAAATCAATAATAAAGATCATTACCGAAGAAACAACCACGGCTGAATTGGCTGAATGGCCTACACCCTCGGTACCTTTACTGCTGTTATATCCTTTATAACATCCGATAATACCTACTGCAAAGCCAAAGAAATAACTTTTAATAAATGCCGGTACAATATCTGCAAATGAAAGACTATCGAATACCTGTGTCCAGAATAAACTAAAACTGGTGGTACTTTGTATGTTTACGCCCAGGTATGAGCCATACAATGAAATGGCATCGCCAAGTATAACCAGTATTGGCAACATGACCGTAGCAGCCAGTATCCTGGTTACTGCCAGGTATTTAAACGGGTTGGTTCCGCTCACTTCCATCGCATCAATCTGTTCAGTAACTTTCATGGAGCCCAGTTCGGCCCCAATACTGCTTCCTATTTTCCCGGCAAAGATCAATGCTGTTATTACGGGCCCTATTTCCCTGATAATTGCAATACCTACAATTACCGGTATCTGTGATTCAACTCCATAATCAACCATGGATGGCCGGAGCTGCATAGTTAATACCAAACCTAAAATGAATGCAGTTAACCCTACCAGTGGAAGTGATCTATACCCGATCACAAAACATTGCCGAAGGAATTCTTTGAACTCATAACGTGGTTTAAAGCATTGATTGAAGAACCGCCCTGTGAACCGAGAAAGTCCACCGACTTCATTTAAAAATAATTCTATGGAAGGCGATATCACCATAATCATTTAAATAACTAAATTATTTAATTTTATCGGCGTATTATATAAAGAAGGTCAGTTTACCTGATGATTATAATCAGGTAATACCTGTCCATCAAATGCTAAACTGTCTTATTCAAGCTGTTACTGATTTACTGCAGATTTCAGTTTCTTTAACAGCAATTGCTTCTGTTGTTTTTTCTGCTTTTCCCATATCTTTTTAAGCTGCGCCAATATTACCCGGTCACTATCAATTAAATTATCCTGCCAATATGATTTTATTAAAATAATGGCCATGCATTTGTCCTGGAAGTCTCCAAGTTCTGCCAGAAGCTGATAAATATAAGGTTCAGTATTCCCTTTCCATTTACTCATCGCTAATATATCCTGATCAACCCCATCGATTATTTTCAGATTATAAAACAGGTCTTTAAAGTTTTTGCGTATTGCATGAATACGCTCATCACTAAGATGGCCTGAACCAATTATTGTATTAACCGCATTCCATTTTTTTTCAACAAACACTTTATAATCCATTACGGTGAATTTATCAGGGATAGCGGCACCTGTTTTCTTTTTACTTTCAGTGAAAGGTTCTTTTTTAATAATTTCAGAAAACGACAATCTTAATTTTTTCATTTCTTTCTGTAACAGCATAAGGTAGCCCTTTGGTTTTTTGAGCTGCGGGCCTGTAGTTTCCTGAATTCGCTGTTGCTGCAATTGCAGTTCACGGATAGTCCCCGAAATTTTATAGGCCCTTTTTAACTTTTTTGAAAATTTTATTTTCCTTCCCTTTTCTTTTTGCCGGGATATCATTCTTAAAAAAGCCCGTAACTTTTTATACGCTACCCTGAATTGATGTATTGTTTCAGGATCGAAACCGGGGATGATACGGTTCAACTGCTTTTTTAATTTCCGGTAATGATCATCAATGATATGTTTAACCTGGCTTTTGTTCATTTATTATTTTAAAGAAGATCAATTCCATTGTCTTTCCCCTATCAAAGTATACAACCTGTCTGCATCTGCTTTTTTGCATAAAGCCGTTCCGGGATTGAGCGTTGCAGCTGTACCGCAGGCAACACCGTATTGAACGGCTTCAGCCAGGATTTTACCGATTGACAAGTAATAAACAATACCTGCAACCATACAGTCGCCGGCCCCAACAGTACTTACCCTGTTTACTTGTGGTGGTGCAAATATTTTACTTTCATCATTTGTTACCAGCATGGCACCTGCTGCACCCATTGAAACCACCATTACTTCACATTGTCCTTTTGCAATAATATCTTTTGCAATATCTGTTACTTCATCCTGCTGTAATTCTTTTTTACCAGCCAGTGAACTTAATTCCCCAAGGTTTGGTTTCAATAAATAAACACCTTCTTCAACAGCATGCTTAAGAGCTTCGCAGGAAGTATCAACAATAAATTTTGCGTTTTTACTTTTAGCGATCTTTGCCAACATCGCATAAATATTTTCCGGCACACCCGGAGGTAAACTTCCGCTGGCTATGATATATTCAGTATTGTTTATTTCTTCCACTGCTTTCAAACATTGTTTCCATTCAGGTTCGCTTAACGCAGTTCCCGGCATCCCAAAACGATATTGATCATTTGTTGATTCGTCAAGTACAATAATATTTTCCCGTGTTTCATTTTCCGATTCAATTATAACAGCAGGTATATTTTCTTTTTCAAGCAGGTGATTAAAAAATTTACCGGTATAGCCACCCGAAGGAAATATGGCTGTGGCTTTGCCACCCAGTTTATGTATAGCCCTGGCTACATTAATGCCACCGCCACCCGGTTCAAGTAAGGGTGCCGTACATTTTAATTTTTTTTCAGGAATAAAAGATGGCACAGAAGTGCTTTTATCAATACAGGGACTGAAAGTGATGGTGATTATCGCATGCATAATATAAGATACAGATTATTATATAAACCAACTACCAGTAACCGTTTATAATTATCTTATTGATGCAGCGCCATTACCGGAACATGACTGTGCAGTACCAGTTGTTTTGTATGGCTTTTATGAATCAGCCTGTCCATTATACTATGCCGCCTCGGTAATACGACCAGCAGGTCGATGTTGTTTTTCTCGGCAAACTCCATGATACCGGCATCTGTATCTTCATTAGTGATGAAATGGTATTGCGGATTCAGTTTCCCCAGCATTTCCTGCAGCATGCCTGATTCAAAAACAATACCGGGATCAAATACTTCTTTCTTTCCGGTATTGAGCACATGGAGTTCTGCATTAAAATCTGTTACCAGCATTTTGATCTCATCTAAGGGTATGCTTTCAACTACTTTCTGAAAGTCGCAGGCAAGGCCAATTCTTTTGTGAATTAAAAACTTTGCCCCGGGCGGTACAGTAATTAAAGGCCAGTTTAAATTTTTCATAGCATGTAAGGTATGACCTCCGAATAATAACCTTTCTGCAGCTGTTGTGCCCTGGCTTCCCATTATCACAGAATAAGGATGTACATGCTCACAAAAATTTTTCAGTTCATAAAAAAATCCTCCCGCCCGTACCTCCGTTTTAATGTTCAGTTTACCCTTTGTACTCAATTTCATTTGTTCCGCCAGTTCATTCATATCATTTTCAGTACTACGCAGCATTTCGTCCTGATTCAGTACTACCGGTATATCACTGTAGCTGACAGGGATCTGAATGATATGCAGCAATACCAGGTCTGCTTTAATGGATAATGCCATATCAGCGGCATAATTCATTGCATTGAATGCAGCAGGGGAAAAGTCGGTAGCCACTATTATTGTTTTCATAAACTTGTTTTTTTAAATTTTAATAATATTGCAAAAGGGCGATATGTTGATGGTCTTTCAATAAACCTTCATCAACAAATTCAACATCTCCCCCGTTTTCCAGCACTTTTTCAATCACATCATCTACGGCATCTTTTATGTATGAAAACTTATTGTAAGGTTCAATTGCTTTATAAATGATCTCATCGGTACTTCCATGTTCTGCAGCATACATATAATTTTTTTCAACAAGCAGAAGGCGACCCTTCTGTTTCATCGCTTCACGCCACACGTCCCGCATACCGATCGCCAGTTTCTTTTTGCCGGCCGCTTCTTCCAGTTGATTCAACAGGTCTTTTTGTTTAACTTTCTTCCAGTCAGTAATATATGGACGCAGTTTTTCCATCAGTTCCGGTAAAGTGGCATTTTCATAATTACCTTCCACATATTCTATAACTGCGCCTGCATGTTTAGTCCGTTTTTTAAAATGCCCCAGTATCCGGTCCGTACCCAATACAAAAAGTGGCAGGGGATAGGCATTAAGTATAATATTCAGTGCATTTTCAATATGCAGTAAAAACTTATGCATCATAATTTCTTTCTGAGAAGTGGAATCGGAAAAATGGGAAACCTTTTCCGGCATTTCGTGTATATAAGCTGAAGCTGATTCCGGTGTAGTTGATACTATCCTTACAAAACTCTCTGTGTTACCCAGGTAAGTCCTGCTTTCGTGGCTGCTTATTACCAATACAAGGTATTTGTGTAATTGCTTTTTACTGTATACCAGGTCACGTATCTCAAATGATTCATCAACAATGATCTTTTCTTCCACAGCAATATCCAGGTACAAAACTTTTTCAAAGACAGGCGAAATATAAATGGCAATACTTTTTTTATACGAATTAAAATTAAGCTTGTTGATAATAGCCCTCAGTTTCTGCATCACCAGCAAACCCATTTCATCCGGGTAATTTTCTGTTAATTCCCGCTCTACCCTATCAGCAGCCATCTTAAGAGAATGACTCAATTCAGTTTTTGACTTCATTTTTGGTTCAAATGGTAAAATGATGGAAACGGCAGGCCGGTAATGCAATGATTTCATTACTTCCCGTATTTCGGTGGTTATTATGGTGTTCATGACAATCTGTTTAGGTACTAAAGCTAGTTTTGTTCATTCCTGTAAACACTGACTATTATCAGTAAAAGATTTGATTGTGCTCATTTATCCGGAGCAAAAAACTAAACAAAGGCGAAATTGAAAAGCAGACAGTCTTAAAAGTATTCATTAATTACCTTTAATACTTCTCCATAAAGAACCAGCCGTTTGCCGGTTCCATCCTGCAAACCTGCCCCGCTGTATAACCAGGGTATTGTTTTGCGGGTGCTGCAGAAAATAATGAAAAACAAATTTTCCCCTGGATTCCTGCCAGCCTATGATCTGGCCAAAGCGCAGGTCATTAAATACCAGCGTGTCCGCCCATTTTTCTACGGTATAGAACTGCTGCGAAAAACGAATGAGTTTCTGAACATCTTCATGATCAGCAACAGGCAGAAGCTGTGAATCATTACGTGGGAAATATTGAAAAGCAATCTCTTTTTTTGTATCGTATAATGAACGGAAGCCGACATGATAACCACTGTCGTTTCCGGCCACTACATACCACAACCAGTTTTGCAAAGGCGCCGGTGTAGTAAAATACCGGGTATAACTGATCTGTTGTTTTTGCAGAATGTCTTTTACATCCTTATTTATTATTGATTTATTTACCAGGCAATATAACAAATACAATGCGCTCAAACCAAGCCCTAAACGCCACCATTTTTTCCGCCCGGGCGTCCATCTTTTCAGAATAATAAGTACAACACAGGCGATACCCGGCCAGACAGAGAAGAACGGGTCGGCTACATAAATGGCATTAAAGGAAATACGCCGGTGGCTGAATGGTTCAAACCAGCCCACCCCATAATTATTAAACGCATCAAGAAAGATATGTATGAAAATAACTCCCCCAAAAAACAAGATCCATTTTTGAAACCGTATATCATGTGGCCGGTGCCACTTTTCGGCAAGCAGGGCAAGCAATGGTGTAATGATGGCACAAAACAAAAATGAATGTGTGAATCCCCGGTGGGCCAGTAAATTGGAGGCTGTATCCGTCCAGAAAGAAACTATAAAATCAATATCCGGAATACTTTGTGCCAAAGCTCCCCACAACATTGCTTTTTTACCCAATGTTCTTCCGGCAAAAGCCTCCCCCATACAGGCTCCAAGGGCAATATGCGTAATTGAATCCATCGTTAAAGAATATACATTCAGATTTTGTAATCAGCCGGTTTACTTTTAAGCATTGATTTTATTTCTTCCATCAGGCCTACCTGTGTATTCTGTATCTCAAAAAGGATTTTCATTTGTTCAGTCATCAGCAGGTCCAGCTTTCCGTGCAGGTTACGTACCTCAATTTCTGCTTTCAGGTTTATCAGGTAATCGTTAACAGCCCGTTGCCTGTCTTTTTCTTCTTTCCGGTTCTGGCTCATCATGATGATGGGAGCCTGCAGTGCGGCAAGGGTTGATAATAAAAGGTTGAGAAGAATAAAGGGGAAAGGATCAAAAGGCTTAAGGAGCATATATACATTTACAACTATCCATACCATCATAAAAAGGCCAAAGGCAGCAATAAATTTCCAGCTTCCCCCAAAAACCGCAACACTATCTGCCATACGGCTTACGAAAGGGGGATTCCGGTCTTCAAATTCCAGGAGTTTATCCGATAATAATTTCTCTTCCTCAATGGCTTTTTGCACAATTTCATTAAGCTTTTGAAATGGCTCATTTTCTGTTGCGAGAAGCTGCTCCGGTTTTAATTTTAACATTTTTTATCTGGCAGGTGAATAAATAAACTAATATACATCAAGGTGAAATGTTACACAAGGTTAACATAGAAATGGCTATTAATAAAAAAGTTATTTATGGTGTGCAATAAATAATGGCATTTTCACTCTTTTCATCAATATATCAGCCATGCTTTCACGAAACCACCGGCTAACGGCCCCTCTACGGTAAGCCCCCAATACCACAAGGGCATTATCAGGTAACTGTTTCAGGTGTTTTACAATTTCCTCTTCGGCAAAACCCTTCATCACTGTATACTTTGCTTTGGGGTAATGCCGCTTCATAAACTCTTTCATCAGGCTGTTATCAGGCATGTGTAATCCGGCATCTGCCGGGTTTACTGAAATGACTTCTGTATCCAGTTCTTTTAACTGCGGCAATAAGTAACTGAACATTTTTATAGCATGTACAGAGGAAGGTTCACCATCATACAATAAGATGATCTTCTTCACCGGTTTATATTTCTGAGGAACGATCAGCACCGGGCATTGCGTATCACTTAACAGGTCACGGATAAAACGGGTGGGTAATTTTTCAGTATAATGGGTCAGGGTCTCCTTTGAATTGATGATCAGCAGATCGGCATAGATACTTTCATGCTTTAATTCCTGTATGGCAATTTTGCGGTCGTGATGTATGGAATGTTCCAATCCTTCCTGCCGGCATTTATTTTCAAAATCAGCAGCGGCTGCATCACGGGATACCTGGTCTTTTAATTCAAATTTTTTCAGCTTATCTTCTGAAACGCCTTCTTTCACGATCAATTCGTAAATTTTATAACTGGTATAAGAAGGGTCATCCATGAAAACGCCAACCAGGTGTGTATTGGTTTGCTTTGCCAGGTAAATGGCATAATCCCTGGTACTATCTGCATATTTAAGTCCATCAAATGCAGCGATGATCTTTTCCATATATTCAATTTATCCAAAGTTATTATCCACACTGTCCATATTGTATGATGACCATTAGCATGTATACTGATTTTAATCAAATAAAAACAATATGGCCTGCACAATAGGTTTGTCTAAAACCGCCTCAGCATTTTATTGTAAGTGATGAATGAGCCATTACAACCCGAAACCGGTAAATGATCATGATAGAAAAAGTAATATAAAAAAGCTCCTAAACTATTAAGCTTTCTTATTTTTATACCATGAAACTTCAATTTTGGTCTGTTGGAAAAAATCATGAGTCTTATATAAAAGAAGGGGTGGAATTATTTACCAAAAGGATAACCCATTATTATCCGGTGGAATGGACCATTTTACCCATGCCCAAAAATACTGCGATGCTCAGTGAAATGGACTTAAAGAAAAAAGAAGGAGAGCTGATAACCGGTTTTTTACAAAAAGAAGATTACCTGGTTTTACTGGATGAGGGGGGAAAACAACTTACCAGTGAAGAATTGGCGAATTTTATTCAGTTAAGGGCCAATGAAAGTTTGAAAAATATTGTGTTTTTAATTGGAGGAGCTTATGGTGTAAGTGATGCCGTAAAGAAACGGGCCAATTATCAATGGAGTTTATCAAAACTTGTTTTTCCACATCAACTGGTAAGGCTGATCTTAACAGAACAGGTTTACAGGGCCTGTTCCATTAACCGTAATGAAAAGTATCACCATAGTTAAAAGAAAGATTTAAATTGGGTTCTCTAAATTAGTATTATGAATTTTCAGGACTACCCGGTAACCATTGGTTTAATTGTTGCCAATGTCATTTTTTCTCTGATTGGTTTTTCCAATGCTGCGCTTGTTGATAAAACCATTATGTGGCCCTACCGGGTGGCCAGGGAAAATCAATATATCCGTTTTATTACTTCCGGTTTTCTGCATGCCGATTTTATACACCTGTTCTTTAACATGTTTACCCTTTTTTTCTTTGGGGCCAACCTGGAATATTATTTAAGCATTCATGCCCTTGGCGGCAACATCTCTTACCTGGTGCTTTATTTTTCAGGATTGATCATTTCTGATATCCCCAGTTATATTAAACATAAGGATGATTATAATTACCGGTCACTTGGTGCATCCGGTGCTGTGGCGGCTGTTGTTTTTGCCACCATCGTATTTAGCCCCTGGAGCAGTATTTATATTTATGGTGCCATAAAAATATCGGCTGCCGTATACGCGGTGCTTTATATCCTGTACTGTGTGTATATGGGTAAAAAAAGTGGTGATCATATCAATCACGATGCCCACTTATGGGGTTCCCTTTTCGGACTTGCATTTACATTAATATTGATTGCCTATTTACAACCATCCTTATTTACCGATATCATGGAAAATCTTACACACCCGAGTTTATTCGGAACCGGCTAAGGATATTTGTAAAATATTTTTTGTTTTATTGCTGATCTTATACCGGTCATCAATACGTAAACCCACAACCCAAATTATTTTTTTATCCATTTCTATAACCCATACTTTTTCTTTTTGCGTAAGTGATAATTTCTGATCCATAAAAAAACGGCTGAGCTTTTTCTTTTTTTTCATTCCCAGCGGATAAAAGTAATCTCCCTGTTTCCATTTACGAAGCAATAAAGGAAATATAATTTCTGCAGTATCCAGTTGGGCAATTTTTGAAGTATTTAATAATGAATAGTGATCATTGATTAATTTTTTTATTCCCAAACTGCCCGCTGCAAATTCCCATTTACCTTCTCCTTCTATTAACATGTTTTGGGACTCCTTCGTTTCATTCGGCGAAATAATAAGCCAGTTGCGGTTTTTAATAATACGGTGAGTGTTGGATTGAACATATTTACCCGATTCGCTGTTCAGCAATATAATAACATCTTTGGTTTGATGAGCTGTAAAGCCAAAGTCTTTGATGATCTCATAAACTATGGCAGGCAAAGCCTCTGTCTTTTTCAATTTTAATACTGGGATATGAACTTCATTTCCTTTCTGTTCCAGTAAATTTTTCTTATTCAGATTTACCGCCTGCCTGTATAGAATTTCAATATCATGGAATCGCTGAAGGTTATTGAGCAGATTTTCCTCTACCTGCGGAAATACTTTTTGCAGACCGGGGATCAGCTGGTTACGGAAATAGTTCCTGGTGTATTTATCGGATACATTGGTTGAGTCCTCAACAAAAGCAAGTTTGTATTTTCCGGCAAATTCAATCAGCTCTTCTTTTTTTACAAATAACAGGGGCCTTATAATATTATCCTTTTTGGGTAACATGGCTTTCAGGCCATTGATACCGGTACCTTTAAAAAAATTCATCAGCAGGGTTTCCACATTATCATTGGCATGATGTGCCGTTAGAATCCAATTGACAATTGGCAATTGGCAATTCGTTTCTGCAGATGCATCGCCTGTTGTTTTTTGCTTATTGACTACTGCCAATTGTTTCTTGTCGGTTAATTCATGAAACCATTTATAACGCAGCTCCCTGGCAGCAACCTGGATGCTTATTTTTTTTTCCTGAGCATATTTTTCTGTGTCGAATTTTTTTATCAGCACTTCAGCTGCATATTTATTCCCCAGCCCCTTTACAAAATTTTCATCGCGGTCACTCTCCGCTCCCCTTAATTGAAAATGGCAATGTGCAATAATAAAATCATATCCAGCCTGTTTGCATAATTCACATAATACAACAGAATCAACTCCCCCACTTACCGCAAGCAGGAGTTTATCTTTTGTTTGAAAAAGATTTTGTTGTTTTATATATTCTTGAAATTCTTTTAAAATATCCATTTTTTATATTTCGATCTAAGCTTAAGTAAAAATTCCAAATTGGTTTGAAGTACAAGAGTGATACGCCACTGAAGTTGAATAAAAAATCAATGCCGGGAACAAAAAAAATCAAACTTCAATCTGCGCTTACCTCTCCCGGTTTCCTCTCCTTTGGAGAGGGGTTGGGGTGAGGCCGTTACTCTTCAATATCCTCCAAAGCGCCCTGCAATTCACTATACGTGTGATTATCCCCTGCCCGTTTTGCCTCTTCCATGCCTCTTTTATATATACGGATGGCTTTTTCAAAATCCCCTGCCCGTTCCAATAACTTTGCTAAATGATAATAAGAACCAATATAGGTAGGCTCCCTTAATAAAATTTCATTGAACAATTTCCGGGCTTCCTCATCCATATCAACTTTAATGTATTCCAGTGCCAGTGCATGTTGCAGAAAACTATCCTTGCCGGATGTCTTCATGTATTCCAGTAATTTTTCTATCCTGCTCATTCCACAATATTTTTTTTCATTTATTAATCTATTTATTCTTCACATCACTTATCTTTGCATTAGTTGCATAAACAACCTTATTTAAAGATTTTATAAAATAGTGTCATGAAGATCTTAGTTTGCATCAGTAAAACCCCCGATACCACGGCAAAAATAGCCTTCACCGATAACAATACGAAATTCGCTGCTGAAGGGGTGCAGTGGATCATCAATCCGTATGACGAATGGTATTCCCTGGTAAGGGCCCTTGAATTAAAGGAAGCCGATGCATCAACAATTATACATTTGGTTACTGCAGGAGCAGCCGATTGCGATCCCATCATTCGCAAAGCACTGGCATTGGGTGGCGATGAAGCCATTCGAATCAATACTGACAGTCATGATAGTTTTTATATTGCATCTCAAATTGCAGCCGTGGCCAAACAGGGTAACTATGACCTGATCTTTACCGGCAAAGAAACCATTGATTACAATGGCTCTTCTATAGGTGGAATGGTTGCTGAATTACTTGACCTGCCATATGTATCCTTAGCCACTAAATTTGACCTGGAAGGAGACCATGCTGTTATTGTCCGAGAAATTGAAGGTGGTGAAGAAACAAACAAAGTGGCCCTGCCTTTGGTGGTAAGCTGCCAGAAAGGAATGGCAGAACAGCGTATTCCAAATATGAAAGGTATAATGGGCGCCAGGAGCAAGCCGCTGAACGTAGCGGAACCGGTTGCTGTTGACCCATTAACAACCATAGCTTCATTTGAACTTCCACCGGCAAAAGCGGGCGTTAAATTAGTTTCGCCCGAAACACCGGAAGAACTCGTGAGGTTATTACATGAAGAGGCGAAATCGATTTAAAAAATTTATAAACGAATATATATGTCTGTATTAATATTCCTGGATCAATCTGAAGGCCACATTAAAAAATCATCTTTTGAAGCGGCAAGCTATGGTGCTGAAGTGGCCCGCCTTTTGGGTACCACTGCCCAGGCAATTGTTATGGGTGTAGTGAATGATGATCTGGCTGCCCTTGGGAAATATGGTATTAAAAAAGTACATACGGTAAAAAATGAAGCCCTGAATAATGTGGATGCACAGGTATTTACCAAAGTGATTGCTGAAGCCGCAAAATCGTTGGATGCAAAAGTGATCATCTTCTCTAATAATTTTAACGGAAAGGCTATTGCACCACGGCTAAGTGTGCGGCTTAAGGCCGGTTTGGTTTCCGGTGCTGTTGCCCTGCCCGAAATCAACCATGCCTTTACGGTAAAGAAAAATGTATTCAGCGGTAAGGCATTTGCCAATGTTTCCATTACTACGGATGTTAAGATCATTTCACTCAATCCGAACTCATATAGTATAACAACTACAGATGCTGTTGCTGAGGTTTCGGAATTTGCTGCGGCAATTGAAACGGCAAAAATTCAGGTAACCGCAATCAATAAAGTAGTTGGTGAAGTTCCGCTGAGTGAAGCTGAAATTGTAGTAAGCGGAGGCCGTGGATTAAAGGGGCCTGAGAACTGGGCATTGGTTACTGACCTGGCAAAATTACTGGGTGCAGCTACTGCCTGTAGCCGTCCCGTTGCTGATATACACTGGCGCCCTCATCATGAGCATGTTGGGCAAACGGGCCTGGCCATAGCCCCCAATCTGTATTTTGCCATCGGCATATCCGGAGCCATACAACACCTTGCCGGAGTAAACAGAAGTAAAGTGATCGTTGTAATTAATAAAGACCCGGAAGCCCCGTTTTTTAAAGCTGCAGACTATGGTATCATTGGGGATGCTTTTGAGGTTATGCCAAAAATTATTGAAGCTGTTCGTAAATTAAAACAGGCCTGATTCTTAATTAAAAGCCAACGTACTTATATTTAAAGTCTTTCACTTAAATTTGAAAGGCTTTTATTTTATATTTGCTTATTAGAAACAGAATAATTTTTGCAACCATAGGACCGGGATATGAAAAAAATAGAACTGGAAATAGTGGCTTTATCTCACAGTATTACACAAACACATTCCTATGCTGTTGTATTGGGAGAAATAAATGGTTTGCGCCGCCTTCCCATTGTGATAGGAGGCTTTGAAGCACAAGCCATTGCTGTAGCACTGGAACGCATGAGCCCAAGCAGGCCCCTTACCCATGACCTGATGAAAAATTTTATGATGGCATTTAATGTAGAGTTACATGAAGTGGTGATTAATGATCTGCAGGAAGGGATCTTTTACAGCAAGCTGATTTGCAGTTCGGCAAACGATACCGTTGAAATTGATTCCAGAACATCAGATGCATTGGCATTAGCGGTGCGGTTTGGTTGCCCCATCTATACTTATGATACCATTTTAGACCAGGCGGGCATATTAATGGAGGATGATGAAAAAAAGCAAAAGACCACATCGGTTACCTCTGAAACAGGTGGCAGTGATGACCTGAAATCCTTATCATTAGAAGAGCTGGAAGGTTTGCTCACAGAAGTACTGGATCATGAAGATTATATCCGGGCCATTGCCATCCGGGATGAAATAAAAAGCAGGAAGGGTAAGTAATGGATCATTGGTCACTGGAAAATGCTTTACTTGCTTTGGTTCCATCCATTTTTCTTACCGCATTAGCTTTTTAATTTGTAAGTGATTTTCTAAAATATCCTTCATTATCAGTTATTCCTTTATCAATTAATATGCTTCGCTTTCCCAATTGTAAAATCAATCTTGGCTTACATATCCTCCATAAAAAAGAAGATGGGTTTCATGCTATTGAAACCGTTTTTTACCCTTTACTGTTTACTGATGTATTGGAAGTGATCCCGAATAAACAAAATGATATTCCGGTTGAATTTACAGGAACCGGCTTGGTAGTAAATGGCAGTACAGATGATAATCTATGCAGTAAAGCCTATCACCTGTTAAAAAAGGATTTCCAACAACTACCGCCTGTAAAAATACATTTACATAAGATTATTCCAATGGGAGCTGGCCTGGGCGGTGGTTCTGCAGATGCTGCCTTTATGTTGAAATTGCTGAATGATAAATTCAACTTAAACCTTTCAACTGATAAATTGATCAGCTATTCCCTTCAACTTGGAAGCGATTGTCCATTTTTTATCATCAATAAACCCTGCTATGCCACAAGCCGTGGGGAGATGCTGGAAGAAATATCATTAGACTTATCGGCCTGCAAAATAGTTTTGGTGAATCCGGGTATCCACATCAACACCGGCTGGGCCTTTTCCCAAATCGCTCCTGCCCCTACCAAAAAATCAATAAAAGAAATCATTCAGCAACCCATTATTACCTGGAAAGATGAATTACAAAATGATTTTGAAAAAGTCGTTTTTGCAGCACATGCTGAAATACAAAATATAAAAGAAGCACTCTATCAGCAAGGGGCACTTTATGCAGCCCTGAGTGGAAGCGGAAGCACGGTATTCGGGATCTTCGACCGGGATATTCCTGAAATCCATTTTACTGATAAAGCTTATTTTACAAAAATTATCATCTAAATTATATGATACAGGTTTATAAGCTTCCTGTCCAGGTCAGGCATCCTGTATTCTGCCTCTTATATCCAGTATCTTGTATCCCGCATCCTGTATCCTGTATCCTGTATCCTGTATCCTGTATCCTGTATCCCTAATCTTGTATCCTTAATCTTGTATAACTCATAAATAAGCTTTAACTTGCACCAAATTTCATAGTATCAATCAGTTGTACAACATATCATCTTTCCTCTGCACTAATCTCGATCTGCTCAATCATCGAGGATAAGAAATTTTTATACTCCTGCTTACGGAGTGGTTTTTCTTTGGCTTTATTTAATTTTCTTTTCAATTTTTATTTTATGAACGCAATTATATCTGTTTCAGGCAATACCCAACATTATTTAGACCTCGAAGAAAAATATGGTGCCCACAACTATCATCCTCTCCCTGTTGTGCTAAACCGTGGTGAAGGCGTTTTTTTATACGATGTGGATGGTAAGCGGTATTATGATTTTTTAAGCGGATATTCAGCCGTTAATCAGGGGCACTGCCATCCTAAGATCATTGCATCGTTAATTAACCAGGCACAGAAACTCACCCTTACTTCCCGGGCTTTTCACAGCGATCTTTTAGGCGAATACGAAAAATTTATCACTGCTTATTTTGGCTACCACAAAGTATTACCGATGAATACCGGTGTGGAAGCCGTGGAGACCGCCATTAAATTAGCCAGGCACTGGGGCTATAAAGTAAAAGGTATAGCGCAAAACAAAGCAAAGCTCATTGTATGCAGTAATAATTTTCATGGCAGAACAACCGGTATTATCTCTTTCAGTTCCGATACAACGGCAACAGATGATTTCGGACCGTTTGTACCCGGTTATGAAAAGATCCCGTTTAATGATCTGCCTGCCCTGGAAAAAGCCCTGCAGGATAAAACAGTTTGCGGTTTCTTGTTTGAGCCGATACAGGGAGAAGCCGGGGTTGTTGTACCCGATGAAGGCTATTACAAAGGAATAAGAACATTGTGTACTGAATATAATGTACTGATGGTAGCAGATGAAATACAAACAGGATTGGCAAGGACGGGAACAATGCTGGCCTGTGACCATGAAAATGTACGACCGGATATTTTGATACTTGGAAAAGCATTGAGCGGTGCTGTTATACCTGTGAGTGCTGTTTTGAGTGATAATGAAATAATGCTGACCATTAAACCGGGTGAACATGGAAGTACGTATGGAGGCAATCCATTGGCATGTGCTGTTGCCATTACAGCATTACAGGTGATAAAAGATGAAAACCTGGCTGAAAATGCAAAAGCGATGGGTGAATTATTGCGCAATGAATTGGAAAAACTGCATTCTCCTTTCATAGAAAAAGTAAGGGGAAGGGGTTTACTGAATGCCATTGTAATTAACCACAGCAATCCGGATGCCGGGTGGGATCTTTGCATGGCATTAAAAGAAAACGGGTTACTGGCTAAACCAACACACGGAGATAAGATCCGTTTTGCCCCGCCATTGATCATAACCAGGGAACAGATGATGGAATGTGTGTCCATCATAGATAAGAGTTTGCAACAGCTTGTTTAAAGAAAAGGATATGAATCAGTAGTAGAAAATTTCTACATTATTTTTTTACTTTCAAAATATTATCTTCGGTAAACATCAGGAAATTATGGATACCCACCTTCATCATGACCATATTGAATCACACTTAAAAAGTTCCGATCTTTTAAGAGATGTGGTTATTGGTATGAGCGATGGATTAACCGTTCCCTTTGCATTGGCTGCCGGCCTTAGCGGTGCAGTTGATCAAAGCAGTATCATTGTAATTGCCGGCATTGCAGAAATTGCTGCAGGTAGTATTGCCATGGGATTGGGTGGATACCTGGCCGGTAAAACAGAACAGGATCATTATAAGAGTGAAGTAAAAAGAGAATATGATGAAGTAGAGAACCTTCGCCATAAAGAAATAGAAGAAACCAAAGAATTTTTTGCCAATATTGGATTAAGCCCGGCCCTGCAGGACCAGGCTACTGAGGAAATTGCAAAAGATAAGGACCGCTGGGTTGATTTTATGATGAAGTATGAATTGGGTCTGGATAAACCTGACCCCAAACGGGCAACAAAGAGTGCATTGAATATCGGCATCTCCTATGTCCTGGGCGGTATCATTCCCTTAAGTCCCTATTTTTTTATTGCCGATTCAGGCGAAGCATTAAAGATCTCTGTTGTTGCAACCCTGATTTGTCTCTTTGTTTTCGGCTATTTTAAAAGCAGGATCACGGGTGTTAACCCGCTATGGGGCGCTCTGAAAGTCACCATGATCGGCGCTGTAGCCGCTGCTGCTGCATTTGGGGTAGCCAAAATATTTGAAGGCTGATCACATCGGTATTTTCCCGGAATTATGTAAGTTTTTGATAAGAATTATGCAAGCCCTTTACAAGAGGGTGGCATGGCATTTGCAAATTATACCGAAAGCAGTGTTTCAAAATAAAGACCTTATAAAAATTGAATTCACTCTTTCCGGAGATACAGGTTGGTTCATTTTTTACAACACTCTCTTTTCAGTTTCAAAAAATTTCATGCTATTACAGAGCACCTGTAGAACAAACATTCCACATCTGTAATAAACTTATCCGTCAGTCTTCTATTCAGGCTACCCGCTTTTATCAGATACTATTTTCGAGGTTTGAAAAGGTGACCAATATTTTCAAATGCACAGGAAAGACATGTCCAATCCCCCTGTATTAAGTAGTTATAATGTAAATATATCCTGTAGGAGCCGGTATTGTTATTCAGCTGACAGAAACAGAAACAGGTATAACCGAATGAAAACTGATCTATTTTATTAAACAGACAAAAAACATTTATATGAAAATTTATTTACTTTCCCCGAAAAGAATCATCTTCACCAGCTTTTTGTTTTTCGCTTTTATGTTATTTTCTGCCAGCGGCTCTTTTGCCGCAACATACTATATTGACCCGAATGGTAATGATGCAACCGGTAACGGATCAGCAGCCAATCCCTGGAAGACATTATACAAAGCCACGTCTACAGTTACAAACGCCGGTGATATCATTCATATTAATACAGGCACTTATATTGAAACGCAGCAATGCAATTTAAGGGTGGGAGTAAGCATTAATGGCGTTCGTAACACTTCAATTATTAAAAGTGCGTTACTGGGACAATATTCCGTTTTACTATCGCTTGATTCTCCACAGGACACGAATGGTGCACAGAGTATATCAGACATCACAATAGACGGACAGTATGTGAGTGAGAGTAACAATAAAACCTGGATCGGCATATGGATAACAGGCAGAAGTAATGTCACAATCCACGATATGAAGATCATCAATTTCAGAAACAGGGGTGTTATCTTTAAAGGAGTAGATGCAACAGACCCTATTATGGACCCGGGACACTATGCAACCGGTAATAAATTTTATAATAATACCCTCTTGAATTCAGCAGAGAATAATGGAATTTACGGAACAGGTTTATTAAATATCGGAGGACAAATGGGCATGGAAATATATAATAATACCCTGATCCAGGACCAGAGGGATGATTTCAAAAATGGCTGGCCTATTAAATTCTGGGATAATGGCTGGTTGAAAGGCTGCAAGATCTATAATAATATCCTTACAAAAGCTCCCTATAAGGGTACATACCCCGGTGAAAATGGCGATTGGGATTTCTGTATCGAATTATTTAATATTGAGGGCCTCGAAATTTATAATAATACCATTTTGGGAAGTATTGATCTGAATTATAACCGTAAAGGCGCTTATGCCTTTTGTGCATGGATACATCATAATACCATCGGCCGAACAACAATAGCAAATCCCAATTTTGAAAGCGGCATTATTCTGGAGTTCAGAACGGAATCCGTTCTGATCGAAAGAAATATTATCAATAATGTATCAAGCGGGGTTCAGTTCAATACAAGAACAATAAATAATAGTGGCGGATATCCAAACCCGGGTGGTGGTACACCTACAGGTGGATTTAGTTATTTGCTAGATAATATCATCCGCAATAATCTTTTTTCCAATGTTTACCTTGGAAATGGTGCCGGAACAGGATCAGGAATAATCGTGATCAGTGAAAGCGGTAATGATCCGCAAATTAACGGGCTGGATATTTATAATAACACCATTGTTGCTAAGTCAGGGGATGCCCCTTTTATAGGCCTTGATTTTACATCAGGAGAAAATGGGAATAGCAGAAATATAAACATCAGGAATAATATCGTAATGGGGTTTACTGATAGTTGGTTAAGGGGCAGCTCTAACAATACCGCTATGTCCGGTGTAGTGGTTACTCATAATGATGCTTTTACCAACGGAAACAATAATGCACCATCCTGGCCTGCCGGTATTCCCGTAAATTATACATACAATAATAATTTAAGCGTGAATCCATTATTTGTATCTGCAACCAATTTCCGTTTACAGGCTACATCCCCCGTAATTGATAAAGGAATTGATATAGGTATAATTTATACAGGGAATGCCCCCGATATGGGGTATAGTGAATTTGGACTTGGCGGGCCATTACCCGTTAAGTTAGTTGAATTTAATGTAAGGGAAAATAATGGAAAGAATATTTTACAATGGACTACGGCAACAGAAAGTAACAGCGATTATTTTAATATTGAAAGAAGCAGCAATGGCCTGACCTTTGAAACAATTGGCCGGGTTAATGCCAGCGGTTATTCATCAGCTGGAGTAACCTATTATTTTTCAGATGCTGTGCCATTGAAAGGAGTAAACTATTACCGCCTCGCTATGATAGATAAAGATGGCAGATATGAATACAGTAAAATAGTTTCAATAACCAGTAAGGAAAATCAAACAATTGGTATTACCTATATTGATCTGTCGTCTGGAACAAAAACGGCATCAATAAAAATCAACAGCACACAATCGCAGGCAGCCAATATATTTATAATAGATGTTAGCGGAAAAGTTGTTTTAAATGCTAACCTGTTTTTACAAAAAGGAATGAACACCTTTACTAAAAGCATTTCTTTAGTTACCGGTATTTATTATATTAAACTGTTTACAAAGGAAGAAACAGTTGTAAAAAATGCATTCAGCCGGAATTAATAATTGATTAACCATAATATAAAAGGCCTTTTCAATAATACTTTGAAAAGGTCTTTTTGATTTCTAATTTATACAGGTACATGTAAATACCTGTTTTAGCAAAATTAGATGCCGGTTAATTTTAGGGCATAATCATAATGGAAGCAGTTGATTATCAGATTAGTTGAAATAGATTGATTATTTGAACATGCTGACCAACACAATGGTTTCAGGCCCCCATAAACCCATTTTACAAATTATGGCATGGCTTTTGCCTGTTATATGTAAAGCAGTATTTTAGAAAAAAAGACATTTACAAAAATTAGTTTATTAATTTTGGAATTGCGTTGATATATAATCTAATAACTGCAGCCAGGCTGATTATCCAATTCCCTCGACTACTTACCTTACCTTACTGATTTCACCAGATGTATTAATCCATATTTTAAAATTGGGGGCCATTTTTAATTACCCGGTATACTTTTGTTTGCTTTGCCAGGCAATGCCGGAAAATTATTCCCATAACAAAAAATAAAATTATTATGGACTTTAGTTTATCATCTTTAAGGCGGGTTGTACTGACGACATCACTGGTTTTTTCTGTTGCATTTTGCTTTTCTGCCACGTATTATGTTGACCCGGGTGGAAATGATGCCACAGGTAATGGCAGTATTGGTAACCCCTGGAAAACATTACGCAAGGCTACCCAAACGGTAACCGGTACCGGTAATATCATTCATGTTAACGCGGGTACATATATCGAAACACAGGAATCTTTTTTGGCGGTAGGTGTAAGTATTGAAGGGGCCGGCTATGCGACGACAATCATTAAGGGTGATATGTCAGGGCAATATTCTACATTACTATCGCTTGATTCTCCCGAAGACACGAATGGGGGCCAAAACGTTTCAAACCTGACTTTTGACGGGCAATATGTGAGTGAAACTATTTTTAAAACCTGGATAGGTATTTTCGTAACCGGCAGAAGTAATGTTCTTGTTCATGATTGCAAAGTGATAAACTTCAAACACCGGGGAGTGATCTTTGCCGGTAACAATTTTGCCCCTCCGGTTTTGGATCCGGGCCATTATGCAACCGGTAATAAATTTTATAATAATACGGTTTTAAACTCTGCAGAAAATAACGGAATTTATGGAGCAGGTTTATTAAACATAGGCGGGCAAATGGGTATGGAGATTTATGGCAATACCATGATCCAGGACCAACGGCCTGATTTTAAAAATGGATGGCCTATTAAACCCTGGAATAATGGCTGGCAGAAGGGGATTAAGATATATAATAATATCCTTACCAAAGCCCCCTATAAAGGTGCGTTCCCGGGTCAGAATGGCGATTGGGATTTTTGCATTGAACTATTCAACAGTGAAGGCATTGAAATTAATAACAATACTATCCGGGGCAGTATTGATATGAATTATAGCCGGAAGGGCACTTACGCATTCAGCGCATGGATACATCATAATACGATTGGCCCTACTACACTCAATCCAAATTATGAAAGCGCCATTCTTTTTGAGTACAGAACGGAATCCGCTTTAATTGAATATAACTTAATGAATAATGTGTCAAGAGGCATTCAGTTCAATACCCGCACAGTAAATGATGATGGGGGATATCCAAACCCGGGTGGCGGAACACCGGCAGGAGGCTTCAGTTATTTACTCAATAATACCATTCGCAATAACCTTTTCTCAAATATTTACCTGGGCGACGGTGCAGGAGGTGCAGGAGGAATTATCATCGCAAGTGAAAGCGGCAATGATCCGCAGATCAACGGTTTGAATATTTATAATAACACCATCATCGCCAGGGCAGGCGATGCCCCTGCTGTTGGCCTTGATTTTTCATCACAGGAGAACGGAAATGCAATCAATATAAATATCAGGAACAATATTGTGAATGGATTTGGTTATTGCTGGTTAAATGGCAGCTCTCCCAATACCGCTATGACCGGAGTGGTTGTAACACATAATGATGCTTTTGGAAATGGCATTAATGTACCGGCGTGGCCTGGCGGTAATCCGGCAAGTTACACCTACAATAATAATTTAAGTGTTAATCCGATATTTGTATCTGCAACCGATTTTCGTTTACAGGTTACGTCACCCGTAATTGATAAAGGAATTGATATTGGTTTAATTTATACAGGTAATGCCCCTGATATGGGGTATAGTGAATTTGGGCTCGGTGGGCCATTACCCATTAAGTTGGTTGAATTTTATGTGAAAGGGAATAACGGTAATAATTTTTTACAATGGACCACGGCAACAGAAAGCAACAGTGATTATTTTAATATTGAAAGAAGTACCAATGCCCGGATTTTTGAAACCATTGGCCGGGTTAATGCCAGTGGGTTTACAACATCAGTTGTAAATTATAATTTTACTGATGCTGCACCACTAAAAGGAATAAACTATTACCGCCTGGCCATGATTGATAAAAACGGCCTTTTGGAATACAGTAAAATCATTTCGGTCACTCAAAATGATAAAATTTCAGTAGGTATAAAATACATAGATCTGTCTTCCGGAATCAATACATTAACTATTAAAGTTAACAGTACAAAAATGCAAACGGTAAATCTTTCCCTGATAGATATCAGCGGAAGAACCGTTTTACAATCCGTGATATTATTACAAAATGGGGAGAACACAATTAATAAAAGCACGCCGGTTTTATCAACTGGCATTTACTATGTTAAACTGGTAACTTCGGATGAAACGGTTATAAAAAATACGATT
>JANOGE010000029.1:0-2397 GCA_031414035.1 Chitinophagaceae bacterium
CAATCAGATACAAAGGGAGTTGGTACATTCTATATGATCAACAATGTGGATTCTAATTATTCAATCCCCATTCCATTACCATACCCAAAAGTGGGCACCGCAAATTCAGCCGTTAAAGCAGGCGTCGTATCTGCCGCAGGCGGAACAACAAAATGGTTTGATGTGCCTGGCGATCCACGCAATAATTACCTGGCAAGGATGGAGTATATACCCGGCTCTGATGAAGTGATGATACAGCAACTGAACCGTTTGCAAAATACCAATACGGTTTGGGTAGGCAACACCAAAACCATGGCACTCAAAAATATTCTTACTGATAAAGACGAGGCATTTTTAGATATACACGACAACATTGTTTGGCTGGATAACACAACGTCATTTACCTGGACCAGCGAAAAAGATGGCTGGATGCATTTGTATAAAGTTTCCCGTGATGGAAAAGAAATGAAACTCATAACCAAAGGAAATTTTGATGTGGTAAATATTAACTGCATCGATCCTGCAGGTGGTTATGTATATTATATTGCTTCGCCTGAAAATTTTACACAACGTTATTTATACCGCAGCAGGTTGGATGGAAACGGAGAAGCAGAAAGAGTTTCACCAATGAATATGGCCGGTCAGCACAGTTACCAGATATCTGCCGATGCAAAATATGCCATACATAGTTTTGAAAATGCAACAACTCCAAGGCGGATCTCTCTCATCAATCTTAATACACACAAAGAAATAAAATTGCTGGAAGACAATGCCGCATTAAAAGCAAAAATGAATGAGCTGGGTTTGCGTAACAAAGAATTTTTTAAAGTAGATATTGGAGATGTAATCCTTGATGCATGGATGATAAAGCCCATCAATTTTGATCCGCAGAAAAAATACCCGCTTTTAGTTCATGTGTATGGAGAGCCCGCCGGTTCTACCGTGCAGGACAACTGGGGCACCGGCGATAACCTCTGGCACCAATACCTAAGTAATCAATTGGGTTATATTGTTGTAAGTATCGATAACCGGGGTACCCGTGTACCCCGTGGCCGTGATTTTAGAAAATCTATTTACCGACAGATCGGTTTAATGGCTGCCGATGACCAGGCAAAGGCCGCCAAAAAATTGGTTGCCACTTATTCTTTTGTAGATGAAAAACGAATCGGTATCTGGGGCTGGAGCGGTGGTGGACAAATGTCACTGCATTGCATGTTTCGTCATGCCGATGTTTATAAAACCAGTATCGCTGTCTCCTTTGTATCCTTACAAACCCTGTATGATAATATATACCAGGAACGCTACATGGGTTTACCCAATGATAATGTTGCAGGCTACCGGGATGGTTCACCTTTAACACATGCCGGTAAACTGCAGGGTAATCTCATGATCATTCACGGCACAGGTGATGACAATGTGCATTACCAGAATTTTGAAATGTTGGTAAATGAACTGATCAAAAACAACAAATTGTTCACCATGTTGTCTTACCCCATGCGGGATCATGGCATCAGCCAGGGAAAAAATACCACCCTGCATATGCGGAGGAGCATGGAAAAGTTTTGGAAAGATAATTTGTAGTAAACCGCTAAGAAACACTAAGTAAGTTTACAATAAATTAAATCATGCTTTTATATCCATAGGCTCTTTGCGCCTAAGAGTAGAAATACAAATGCCGAAGTCACAGTAGTACAAAAGCTTAATCAGGGAACAATCCCGAATCCGGGATGTAATCGGATTCGGGTGCCCTTTTTTGGTTACTTTTTTGGGCAAGCAAAAAAGTGACAAAATAAATTAGCTTACCAATAAAATTAAAACCCACTATATACAAGTTTTAATCTTCTTTAAATCAGGTATACAATAAAAGAAAAATCTTTTGTACCTTAACAAACATTCCAAAAACGCAAACACCATGAGCACCTTCCCCAGCATATTCAACGATGTCATCGGCCCGGTAATGAGGGGCCCATCCAGTTCGCATTGCGCTGCCTCCTTACGCATTGCCCGCTTGTGCCGCGACCTGATGGATGAAAACATCAAAGACATACTGATAGAATTTGATCCCAAAGGATCATTGGCCACTACACACAAAAGCCAGGGGTCGGATATGGGATTGTTTGGCGGATTTTTAGGATGGGAAGCCTATGATGAACGCCTGCCGGAGTCTGATAAATATATTGTAACAGCAGGCATCAATGTTACCATCAATATGGTTGATATCGGCAATGGTCATCCCAACCTGTATAAAATAACCTTACACAATAATAAAGAAACGCGAAAGCTTACTGCCATCTCCACCGGCGGTGGTATGATAGAAGTAATTGCTATTGATGATGTGGCTGTTTCCATGGCAGGAGATTATTTTGAAACTTTAATTTATTGCAGGGAACCAAAAAGCATCATGCAGTTTTTAAAAGC
>JANOGE010000030.1:0-5291 GCA_031414035.1 Chitinophagaceae bacterium
TTAAAACTTTCTTCGGCACCCAAACTCAATACCGGAAACCAGCCTGCATAAAAAGTATTAAACCCAACAGTGTGGCTTTTATCATTACGGTTATAGGTATAAGTAAGGCTATTATTGAAACTGCTTAATACATTATCACTAAAAAAAGTATACCCATATTCAGGATCATCAACCACCGGCCTCCAGCTATGGAAATTAAACAGGCGAAATGATTTTCTGTATTTAGTTGTCTTTTTCAGGGCACTGCCGGCCCCTGCTTCTGCAAACCCTTTACCATCATTAGTATACAGGGCCCCTTCCCCGGCAATCTTTAACAAAGAATCTGTAAATAAACTATTAGTAACAGAAATAAAACTGGCATTTGAAAATTGTTTCCATGCTCCCTCCAAAACATCAATTTTTGAAAGCCGGTAACCGGCTGAAGTAAAAGCAGATACCAGCATCTCTCCTTTTGCATTAATCGCCGGTGCATATATACCGTTACTATTATCTGTTAACCGGTATATCTTTTTATCCATTACTGTTACGGCAAATATTTTATCTGCGGTTTGGTTCATTGCTGAAAAATAAACTGTATCCCCTTGTACAAAAGGATACCCTATTACATTAAATGAAAAAGGCAAGAGGCTTTCAGTTGCCCCGTTTGTAAGATCTGTTTTTATCAAACTCATTTTCCCTTCGGGGTTTCTTACAGCAGCTACTGCCATTTTTGAATTAACATACCTGGTTTGCGTAAAGAAATAATTATCCCCGTTAGGTAACTCGGCAATAAGCTTTCCGCCGGCGGCATCAATCCGGCACAGGTTATTTGTTCCATCGGGTTTTACATGAACCGCTAATATCTCAGTACCGTCTTCATTTATATCAGGCGAAAAATATTTTGATTGATACGTGATCTGTTTTTGCCGGCCGGAATAAATATCCAGAACTTTAATAACACTGTAATCCCTGTTTGTCCATCGGGGATCAGATTGGTAAGCAGCATACACAATTTTTCCGTTCCGGTATGTATAATAATCGTCTATCACTAAATCCCTAACCCTGATCTTGTTTTCTTTTCCATTTACCAATAAATAAAAAGCGTTCACTTCATCATAAGATTTCTTTGTTACTACAATACTGTCATCATTTATAAAGTAAGGAAACCGGTAGTCAGTTACCTTGTTTTTTACTGTTGCCGTAATATAAGACAGGGAATCAACGGAGTTACTTTGTTTGGTAAATGACCTGTCTTTAAAATGCTGCATGGCATCCTGCCTGAACTGTTTGTAGGTTTTTCCTGAATATCTTTCAATGGCCCTGTTAAAAGGATAAAAAACACCTTTAAACATCACCGCATCATTGGTAACTTTTTTCCAGAAATCTTCACCATATTTCTCATAACCATAGGCGGTTAACTGATACCCCAATGCATAATGATCCGGGGTAAATGCCCTGTAAGAGCCATTACGCAATGTCATCCAGGAATACTGCTTATTCTCCCGCCACAACGATTTAAATCCATTGTAAAAAGAAGGCATCCTGCCACGCCCCTGTGCACTTACCAGGGTTTCCTGCCAAACTGCATCTCCTTCAAAAAAATAATCAGGTACGGTCAACCCATTGGCTAACAACTGCCCTTCCTGTCCTAAAAAAAAGGAAAAGACTTTTGTAAATCCCTTATTAAAATTACCGAGCTGCTGCATATGCCTGTTCTCATGAATGATCAGATTATCATCCCACCGGATACTGCCTGTTGAAAAATTATCCTGGGCAGGAGTCATATATAGTTCACTCAACACCGGGGCCAGGCGTACATAGGCATTAGGTATTGTCGTTTGATTCTGTAAAACTATATTCCATTTTTTTTGCCGGCCACCAATGGATCTGGAAGTTGTATCATTTAATAATTTCATGATATTTGCAATACGGTTGGCCTGGCTATCGAGCCCTTTCGGGAAGATAACCCTGGCTTGATCCGTATTGATCTGGTTCCATTTCATGGAGGAAGGGTTTCCGCCAAAATTCTGACTGCTGCCCGAATAACACAGCAGGCAAAATAAAAATAGTACCGGGAAAAACTTTAATTTAATCATAACTAAAGTTACTGAAAGAAACAGAAGTTGAAAGAAAGCATGATTAACTTTGGCAGAATTATTTAACATCATATTTTGGCACTTACAATTAATGAACCCCTTTATGCATATTTTTGAAACAGAACGCTTGTATATTTCCAGGTTTAAGCTTAATGATGCTCCGTTTATTCTTGAATTGGTAAATGATCCATCCTGGATAAGGTTTATTGGCGACCGGGGAATTAAAACCATAAAGGATGCTGAGGCTTATCTTAAAAATGGCCCACTTAAAAGTTATAAAGAATTTGGGTTTGGACTTTACCTGGTAAGCTTAAAAAAGGACGGGGTTCCCATAGGTATGTGCGGACTTTTAAGGCGAGATACTTTAGATGATGCTGATATTGGCTTTGCCTTTATGCCACAGTTTACCGGAAATGGATATGCATTTGAATCTGCGGTTTCGGTACTAAACGATGCCCGTGAAATTTTAGGTATGAAACGTATCCTGGCTATAACATCTCCGGATAACACCAACTCAATTAAACTACTCGAGAAACTTGAATTTACTTTTAGAAAAATGATCAGGATTACTGCTGAAGCTGATGAAAGCAGGCTTTTTGAATGGCGGAGTGAAAAAACCTTCATTGCTGAAGGCTTATCTTGTGTTTAAGAGGTGTACACAACTTGATCGAACAAATATGCTCCAGACTACACTCACTATTTGTAGCCTTTTCCTGATTTTTCTGTAAATTAAAAGCTACGGTAAATAATTACGTAAACGGGTAAATACCCTGAAATTGAATTTATATTATGTTGTTTTAGTCTCAGGTATAACTATCTTAATGTAACTTTAAGTATAATAATTTTTAAAATACTAAACTAAGTTTACTATTTTCGTAATAAAAGCACCTCTGTATGAAACTTTTTGTTGCCGGACTGCCTTATGATCTTGATGATGCAGAACTGATGGAAATATTCGAAAAATTCGGAACCGTTGCTACTGCAAGAGTGGCTATGGACCGGGAAACCGGAAAAAGCAAGGGATTTGCCTTTGTTGATATGCCAAACCGGGAAGAAGCAAAAGATGCTATAGATAACCTGAAAGATATTTCGCTGGGCAAAAAACCCTTAATTGTTAAAGAAGCAGAAGAGAAACCTGGCCCTTCGGGAGGAGGTGGATTTAAACCGGGTGGCCAAAACAGGGGCGGATTTAATAATAATAACCGAAGGGGTTATTAAAATATTGTAACAGCGGTGATGAATTGAAATTTTTTACTTTAAAACAGCAGAAATATTCTGCTGTTTTTATTTTAAGCTATGTATATCAATTGTTCAATGATAAAAAATTATTTCAACTATTTCAATATACAATAAATGAGGGTTGCATTAACCGGTGCAGCAGGTCATTTAGGAGCTGCTCTGTTACAGGAACTTTCCAAAAGAAAAATTCCGGCTAACATATTAGTAAGGGATAATGACCTCCGCGCCATCGATAATATACAGGTAGAGATTGTGAAAGGCGATATGTTGCAGGCGGGCATATTAAAAACATTGATGCAGGATTGTGATACGGTAATACATTGTGCTGCATTAATATCTGTAAACGGCGACCCCAAAGGTCTTGTACACCGAACCAATGTTGAAGGAACCCAATTAGCAATTGATTATGCATTGCAGTCAGGAATAAAAAGATTTATTCATATCAGTTCCATACATGCTTTTCAGCAAATGCCTTCATTTGAAATACTGGATGAGCAGCGTGAACCCGTTACTGATAAAGCTTTTGCATACGACCGCTCTAAACAGGCAGGAAAAAAAATTGCTTTGGCTGCAAATAACCGGGGAATGGAGGTTTTAGTTATACACCCAACATCAATTATTGGTCCTTACGATTATAAGCCCTCCCTGATGGGCAAGGTAATTATTGATATGTACAATGGCCGCTTACCCTTTATTTTTAATGGGGGCTTTGATTTTTGCGATTGCCGGGATGTTGCCAATGCCATTGTAAATGCTGCAACCATGGGCAGGCCCGGTGAAGCATACCTGCTTGGTGGAAAATGGCATAGCCTTCAGCAACTTGCTCAATTTTTATCAACAGCGTCTTCAAAAAAAATAAAACCGGTTGCCTTATCTCTTAATGCAGCAAAATTCGGATTACCTGTTGTTAAATTGATTGCTGCCATCACAAAGAAAGAACCACTTTATACCGTTGAAGCATTGGAGGCCTTATTTAATGGTAACCGGTTTATCAGCAGTGTTAAAGCCAATACAGAATTAAATTATACGATAAGGCCATTTGAAGAAACCATGTATGATACTTTCCATTGGTTTAAGAATAAAGGTTATCTTGATTAAAATTACCAAACCTGCTATTCTGCTTTTCGGATATGCTTATTTCATTTACAAGCTCTTCGAGGACGCGTCGTCGGGCAACCAAGCACCGCCCGCTGACAAAGGGACGGACGGCTGATCGTGCGCTTCGACCCGATGGAACGCCTGAACTTCGGCATCTCGGCCGGCGCGGTCGCCGCGGGCTTCGCATTCGCGTCGCCGGTGTTTGCGATCAGCCTGGCCTTCGGCGCCGTGATCGAGGCTGCGAACTTTCGCGCGCTGCGCGCCGCCGCATCGCAACTCCTCGGTGGCGATCTTGCGGTGAGCAAGGCGTGGGCCGCTGGCTTCGGGCTGCGCTTCGGATTTCTCGCGATCGCGATCTCCGTGGCGCTGAACGCCGGCGCGCATCCGATCGGGCTCGTGGTTGGTCTCTCGACGACGATTCCCGCGGTGATTCTCGGTGCGATCTGGATGCGACCGCCGGTGCTCGAAGCCGGGCCGGCTCCGCCGCCCGATGATCCGAGCTGGGACGCATGGAATCCGTGGCTCGCCCGCGAGCGAGATGCCGCCGCAAGCGAGGAGGATTGAGTTGGACGATCAGCTTGCGACGGCGAACTTGGTTGGATTGATCGCACGCGCGATCGGCGTGGTCGTGCTCTTGCTGCTCGCGAGCGCAGCGGTGCGACGCCGCATCGCCGATACGCACGGCGGCATCATCCCCGACGAAGGCGTCACGATCCGCAACGTGATCGAAGTGATCGTCGAAGGCCTCACGGGGCTCGCGAAATCCACGATGGGCCCCGAATGGCGCAAGTGGTTTCCCTTCGTCGGCGCGATGTTCTTCTTCATCCTGATCGGCAACCTGATCGGCTTGATCCCCGGCCTCGCGGGCCTCACCGACAA
>JANOGE010000031.1:0-3827 GCA_031414035.1 Chitinophagaceae bacterium
ATCAGATCTTTCAAAATATTTTTTAATTCTATCCAGGTCCTTATACTTAGGTTCATCTTCTATAAACTTAGGAAATACTTTTCTTATCTCTGAATAAATATGATGCGTTTCTGTTGATAACCTGTCGGTACATTTTAAATAATCAATGGCCTGTAACACGGTCATCATCTGTATCGCCAGTACTTCAAAAGAATTATCAATTACCCGTTTGGTCATTAAAGCGGCATTGCAACCCATACTCACAATATCCTGGTTATCGTTATTGTTGGGTATGCTGTGTACATACATAGGGAACGACATAGTCTGATTTTCCGCTACGGTTGATGTAGCGGTAAACTGCATGCCCTGCATACCAAAATTAAACCCCAAAACACCCAGGTTTACAAACGGCGGAAATTTCTGATTCAGTTTTTCATTCAGCAAATAATTCAACTGCCTTTCGGAGAGCATGGATAATTTGGTGATGGCAATTTTTAATTTATCCATTTCCAGCGATACATAATCGCCGTGGAAATTTCCGCCATGAAAAATATTTTGGTTTTCATGATCAATAACCGGGTTATCATTTACAGAATTAAGTTCATCCACCACTACTTTTTCGGCATGGCAAATAGTATCATAAATAGGGCCCAGCACCTGTGTAACGCAACGTAAAGAATAATATTCCTGTACCTTATCCTGAAACACCTCCTGGTCAAGCTTTTCGGGGTTATACAAATGCTCTGAGCGGCTACGGATCATTTTACTGTCCTTTAAAATATCCCTTAGCTGTGCAGCAATTTTATTTTGACCCTTGTGATGCTTTACAATATTCAGTTCATAAGAATAATGATCGTCAAAGGCTTCCACTATTTCATTGATCATAGCTGATAACATGACCGACCATTCCAGCAGTTTTTGTGCCTGGATGATATTCACCATGCCAATACCGGTCATGGCCGATGTGCCGTTTAAAATGGCAAGCCCTTCTCTTATATGAATAGTAAGCGGTTTTATTTTTAATTTAGAAAAGGCGGCGGCCGTTGGCTGTACCTCCCCTTCATAAATAACTTCGCCCTCGCCTATTAAAACCAGTGCCAGGTGTGCCAACTGCACCAGGTCGCCGCTGGCACCCACACCACCATGCTCAAAAATACAGGGCGAAACATTTTTGTTGATCAGTTCTTTAAGCAGTTCCACCACTTCGGGATTTACCCCCGAATACGCCTGCATTAAGCTATTTAAACGGGCTATCATTACCGCTTTTACCATAATAGGGTTCATCAGACTACCCCCCCCCGAACTATGACTCCTGATTAAATTATACTGTAACTGTAACAGGTTTTTTTCATTTACCTTATACTGAGCCATTGGCCCGAAACCGGTATTTATCCCGTAAATCAGCTTATTAGAGGAAAAATTTTGTAAAAACCGGAAATTTACATCCACTTTTTCAACAGTAAGTGCATCTAAAGACACTTTCTTATCACTGTACAGTATATCTGAAAAATTATCTAAAGTAAGAGCCCTATCGCCTACATGTACCATGGTCCGAAATTTATCTGCATTGATTGAGTTTACTATCTAAGGTGGTAAAAATAGAATAAAGAATTCAAATTTTAATTTTTTGCGGATTGTTATAGCAAAGTCAAAATGAGATTATATAACAAACTTGCTGGTTTATCGGTATTTTTTAAAAAAAAATTATTTACTTTTGACCTTTAATCACCTTACAAATAACCTGTAAAATGAAAGTTATAACTGTGTTTTTGGCTTCAATTACCTTCCTTTTTTTAACTATTCCTTCAAATGCCCAACGAATAAAAACTGTTGAGGGAGATCTTTCTGTTTTAAAAAATGAAACAGCAATCAATGTTGAGTTTACCTATGATAATATGTCGGTTGGCAAGTATGACAAAGAATCAGAATACTTAGAAAAGAAAAAAACTGAATATAACAGTAAAGAACCCGGAAGAGGTGATAGTTGGGCAAGAAACTGGGTGGCTGACAGGAAGGCTAATTTTGAACCAAAATTTAATGACCTATTTGAGAAATCAAGCGGGATGACAATAAAGTCTGATGCTAAATACACAATGATTTTTCACACTACATCAACCGAACCCGGCTATTATATTTATGTATCTAAAAAGAATGCAGAAATTGATGCTGAAGTAACTATTGTTGAAACGGCAGACAGGTCTAAGAAGATTGCAGTGATTTCTGTAAACAATGCCCCCGGCAGAACATTTTCCGGAAATGACTGGGCTACCGGCGACAGGATATCAGAATCTTATGCAGTGGCGGGCAAAAGACTGGGCAAATACATTAAATAAAAAACAAGAAATATTTCTATAGACTTCCTTTCAAGGGAAGTCTTTTTTTATTATAAACATACCAAATGAACTTTATGAAACCAATATCTGCAGCTGCAGCCTTGTTATTTTTAAGTGTCTGCGCTACCGCCCAGGAAGTGGATTTAACCAAAGGCGACCTTTCCATTTTAAAAGGAGAAACAACTATTAATATCGAATTTACCTATGAAAAAATGTCTGTTGGGGATTTTAGTAAAGAAGCAGATTATATAAAAAAGAAAAAAGAAGAGTACAATGAAAAAGATAAAGGCAGCGGTGAAATATGGGCCACCAAATGGGAAGAAGACAAGGTAAAATTATTTAGCGCCAAATTTATACTTGGTTTTACAAAATTAAGTAAGATGACCGTAAGTGCAGATGCCAAATACACCCTCATATTTAATACCATAGCTTTAGAACCGGGCTACAGTATAGGGGTCTCTAAAAGAAATGCAGGAGTTGACGGAACGGCGACTATTGTTGAAACCGCAAAAAGGGATAAAAAACTTATAGTACTTTCAGTAGAAAGGCCAGCTGAAAATAAATGGCGGGGTGCTGCTTTTGATGCCGGCTCTAGAATTGCAGATGCCTATTACCTGGATGGACAGAAAGTGGGGAAATTTATTGTGCAGAATAATAAATAACTAACCGTTTTATAATTGTATTTTTTTACAAAGAACATTTATAAAAGAAAAAAAATCCGGCACCTTGATCTTTTTTTTAATCATTTGGTAAAATATTATACCGTTTCCATCTCCTCCTTCGGATAAAACCACATCACATCCACATCATGCATGATTGCAGCACCCGGAACAATGGCTGCTTCTGATTCTGTATCAAGCATAACTGCCCCTTCTTTTTTACCAAGGTTAATCGTGTAAGGATTTACTTTTATATCGGGTAGTGCGCCATTAACTTCTGTATTCACCAGCCTGAAAATAGCCACAGCCAATTGTTCCAGCATGTTCATGTTTTTGGCTATTTGTTCAATCAGTTCGGCGGGTTCATGCTGCACTTCAATATCTTCCTGAAATTTGCGTAACACCGACAGGTCAAAAGGATCGATATACCGGTTCGAAAATATTTTATTTTCAAAAGGAAGCCATTCTAAAAACAGATCCTGCATCACTTTATGCAGCTGGCCAAATTTCCGGCCCAGGCCATTTTTTGCAGCAAACAGATCTTTCAATATCCTGATATTGGTAAAGGCTTTATTGGCAAATAAATGTGCCGGAATGGCCCAGTAGGTTGCCCAATCCCAGAAAATCTTGATCACCATGATCTGGGTATTTCCCATCAACAGGTATTTATCCTGGTAAACCGGTATCCAGGCATCAACCAATGACAGGTGACATTGTTCATAAATGCTCACCCGGCTTTCAATATCTTCTCCATCCAGGTCACGCAATATAAGATCGCTTAACCAGCCATTGTTCATGGCAATAAAATCTGTTCCGGGCGAATACAGCGGATCTAAGAACGGGCCCGACTCTCCGG
>JANOGE010000032.1:0-3002 GCA_031414035.1 Chitinophagaceae bacterium
TGATTTTGATGAAAGTATTGGTAATATCAACATCATTCCGCAGGATATTGGAAGAGTGATACTAAATCTTATTACCAATGCATTTTATGTGGTCACTGAAAAAAAGAAACAACAGCCTGAAGGGTACGAGCCCACTGTTACAGTTAGCACGAGCCACTCCCCTCTCCATCGGAGAGGGGTTGGGGGTGAGGTCCAGATAAGCGTAAAAGACAATGGCAACGGCATTCCTCAAAAAGTACTGGATAAAATATTTCAACCCTTCTTTACCACCAAACCCACCGGGCAGGGAACAGGTTTGGGATTGAGTTTGAGTTACGATATTGTAAAAGCTCATGGTGGGGAGTTGAAGGTAGAAACGAAAGAGGGGGAAGGAAGTGAGTTTATTATTCAATTACCTGTTGTCTGAATCACGCCTGCCCGACTGATTCATTCAGGCGGGGGTTAATGGAATTAAAAGATTACACAGATGATATACATTATATAGATAAAATGAAGTCAAAAATCCGTGAAATCCATCCATCGTGTAAATCCGTGGTTCAGATAAGTTATGATAATTCAAAACTTAATGAGGATTAGAATTATAGGTTTTACTTACGATCACCCATTCTCCATCAATTTTCAATAATTGAAAATAATTAGTATAGTCATTTCCGTAGGCAGACTCTTCGATCATTTCAACACTTGCAGCATTCCCTGCATATTGAATACTGGTAATATAGCACTGGTGAAGATCTGCTGATTTGGGCGGAGGAAAATTGGCAGCAACAAAACCAAATAAGCCTTCAATTTCAACAATGGTTACTACTTTAGCACTTACACCATACATCATTGCTTTCGGATGAAAAGCTTTTCGCAAGGTATCAATGTTTCCGGTTTGCAGGCCCTGGACGTATAAATTAACTGTATCCTGTATGGATTTAAGTTCGGCATTCCGTTCGTTCATGGTAATTGTTTAAAGTGTTTAATAAATGATTAAATTGGCTTACTAAAGATTGGTAAAATAGATGGTAAAACAAAAAAATATCTTTTCCGTAATAATCCGGCAACGGATAAAAAATAAGAATTCGCTATGAGCAATAAGCCAGACATACAATCTGTAAAAGATAAAATTGATGAGATTAACAGGCAGGCATGGGATGTAAGGGTAAATGATTCGCCAAGATCATTGGAAATGAGCAGGGAGTCTGTCGAACTTGCAAGAAGTATAAATTATCATTCCGGATTGGCCCATGGCCTCAAGTCATTAGGTTTTTCCTATGTACGTATCGCAAAAAATAACGAAGCACTGCCCCTTTTACAGGAAGCCCTGACGCTTTTTGAATCGCTCAATGATTTGAAAGGCCAGGCGGTGGTATATGGATATCTGGGTATTATACAACGTAACTGGGGCAATTTTGGCACTGCATTGGAGTTATTTTTTAAAGCACTCGAACTAAGTGAGCAGACTGCATTTAAAGAAAATGAAGGAACTGATTACTACCAGATAGGTGTTACCTATAAGTATCTTGGAAATTTTGAAAAAGCTCTTGATTCCTTATATAAAAGTCTTTCTTTATACCGGGAAATGAATAACAGGCTTTTCCAGTCCTACTCAATTAATATTATTGGTTCTATCTATTTTGAAAATGGAGATTATACCCAGGCACTGGAATACTACGAGCAAGGATTAATCCGACGGCAGGAATCGTTGGATAAATTGGGAGAGGCAGGCAGTCTTGACAATATCGGCTTTACTTATTTTAAACTAAATGATTATACCCGGGCAATTGATTACTGTACACGAAGCCTTGACATAAGTGAAAGTACCGGAGACAAAAGAAGCCAGGCCAATGCCATGCAGCACCTTGCTGAAATCTATAAACAGGCAGGTGATACCTTACATGCAATAAAGTTCTGTAATGATAGTCTGCACATAAGAAAACTAATCGGCGACAAACGGGGTGAAACAGAGATTCTCTTATTCCTTGCATCCATTCATAAAGATCAGCCGGAAAAAAGCCATGAAATATTGGAATGGCTTGGTCATGCCTTAACTATTTCGGAAGAGATAAAAGGGCTTGACCTGGCAAGTAAAACCCGTTTTGCATTCTATGAATATTTTAAGCAAGAAGAAAAATTCAAAGAGGCTATTGAACAGCTTGAACAGCATATTCAGCTTGAAAAAGAATTGCATAAAAATACGATCACTCAAAAAATGCTGAATCTCGAAATTTCACACAAAGCAGAAGAAGCAAAAAAGGAAACAGACAGCGTAAGGTTACGCAATAAAGAACTGTACGATTTTAATGCTGAGATCAGTAAGCAAAAAGAAAAACTCGAATTAACTTTGGGTGATCTAAGGACTACCCAGGCACAATTGATCCAATCAGAAAAGATGGCCAGCCTGGGAGAACTCACCGCCGGCATTGCCCATGAAATACAAAACCCGTTAAACTTCGTTAACAACTTCAGTGAAGTAAGTAATGAACTGATTGATGAAATGAATGCCGAGATAGAAAAAGGCGATATGGAAGAAGCAAAAGCGATTGCCAATGATATCAAACAAAATTTAGAAAAGATAAATCACCATGGCAAGCGTGCAGATGCAATTGTAAAAGGTATGCTGCAACACAGCCGCAGCAGCACCGCTACTAAAGAACCAACCGATATTAATAAGCTGGCCGATGAATATTTGCGGTTGGCTTATCATGGGTTAAGGGCAAAAGACAAATCATTTAATGCAACGATGAAAACAGATTTTGATGAAAGTATTGGTAATATCAACATCATTCCGCAGGATATTGGAAGAGTGATACTAAATCTTATTACCAATGCATTTTATGTGGTCACTGAAAAAAAGAAACAACAGCCTGAAGGGTACAAGCCCACTGTTACGGTTAGCACGAGCCACTCCCCTCTCCCTCGGAGAGGGGTTGGGGGTGAGGTCCAGATAAGTGTAAAAGACAACGGCAACGGTATTCCGCAAAAAGTTTTAGACAAAATTTTTCAACCCTTCTTTACCA
>JANOGE010000033.1:0-9186 GCA_031414035.1 Chitinophagaceae bacterium
AACCTTTTGCCAGGGCTTTTAAATATTTAAATTCGTATGAAGTAGCCGGGGGATCAGTATAATTGGTAGTTGTTGAAAAAGCACTTCCGCTTCTTATCGCTACTCCGGCCACTACACTGTCTGTATTTGCATTATAAACAGCCGCATCTATCAATTGGCCAAAGTCATTTGTTTGTGGATGCGCTAATGTACAAAAAGCGGTAGGGTAGGATTTGACGATGGGCCAGTAACTGGCAAAGTCGCCTTTGGCACAAAAAATATCATAATTATTTGTGGTTCCCCATCCGCCACTTCCACTTTCCCAGCCTATCAGTAAGGGTACTCCATAAGTAATAACATGTCCTCCCTGGCTGATGGTTCCCCATTCAGTGCCATACATAGCAACAAATGTTCCGGTATTGTTGGCAGTATCGGCCTGGTATAATCCCATACCAAAGTGGCCAACATGCATACCGGGATTATTAGTAGATGAGTAGTGGTTATGTTCGGAAATACCTAAAAAATCCATGTGATAACTGCCTTTGGCATAATAGAAGTCGCTGCCGGGGTTATAATAACCAGTAGCAATACTGTCTTTGTTGCCATCTGAATACGCCGAATGGCTGTGAATATTGCCAAAATAGAAATTATACTGGCTGGTCGCAGAAAAGCAACTGAATAAGATGATCAAAGTAAACAGCTGTTTCATTTGATGGCCAAGCAGACACCAGCTACCAAAAAAACAGGTGGTCAAAGCTGCTGCTTGATTCTTTACGTTTAATTTTAATATAATGATGGCTGGGCGTTCCCAGACCTATTAAAATAAAAAAGAACCGGGTTTATTCAGTTCTCAACAGTTGGGTTACTAGGATTCGAACCTAGACAAACAGAATCAAAATCTGTTGTGCTACCTTTACACCATAACCCAGTGGATATCAAAATTAATTCGCCTGCAAAAATACGGTTTGTAAAAAATTGTGCCAAAAGTATTTTAAAAGTTATAAGGAGCTGAGTTTTATAGCTTATAAATAAAAGAGATATTAAGTTAAAACATGTAATTGTCCGGCATAGTTGGGTCACCTTGATCCGGACAAAAACTGACAGGATCAGGAAAACAAACGTTTTACCATATAACGTTTAAATTCCGGGTACAAAAATAAAGGATGTTATAAAATGTGTTAATGAAATCAGGACTCACTTAATTAAATATGGTACTAAGAATTTCTAATCACGAAGTATTGTCTTACGGTTAGCATTCATCTTCCCTTGATCATTGCTGATATTTCTTATTCCGCATCTTCCGTCTCCTTCAACCCCTTTATCAGATCCAGTGCTTCAGCCACCACATCACACATGATAGTAATTAACGAACCAGGTTTTGCCGTGTTATACGCATGCATGATGGCATCCTTTTCGTTATAGATGATATTAATGGGTATATCTTTTGGTTTTGTTTCATTAATCCCTTCCACTAACAGGTTTACAATTTCTTCTGCAGTACGGCCACGTAAATTTTTATCGCAGCGGATGATGATCTCATCAAAATATCTTCCTGAAATTCTTCCCAGTTCTTTTATGTCCTCATCTCTTCTGTCGCCGGTACCGCTGATGATGCCCACTTTAGGCGTTCCATCCACTTTACTTACAAAATCACAGAGCAGTTCGAGTCCGGCAGGATTATGTGCAAAATCTACGAGGAATTTAAATTGTTTGAACTGGAACATGTTTAACCTTCCGGGTGTTTGTGCAGCTGAAGGAACAAATGTTTGAAGTGCCAGCCTGATATCTTCTATTTCGATATTTCTCCAGAAATATGTACTCAATACAGCCGGTAAACAATTCATGATATTATGTAAAGCTTTTCCGCCGTAAGTAACCGGTACATCTGTTACTTTGATCACCCTTATTTTCCAGGTGCCTTTCATTATGGAGATATACCCGTTCTCAAATACGGCAGCGTAACCGCCTTCTTTACAATGTTTAATGATCCTTGGATTATTTTCATCCATACTGAAAAGTGCAATATTACAATTCAGGCCATCCTGCATTGCATACACCAGGTCATCTTCGGCATTTAAAATGGCATACCCGTGTTTAAAAACGGTTTCAGGTACAACCGCTTTTACTTTAGCCATCTGTTCCATGGTGTCTATTCCGCCTAAACCAATATGATCGGCGCTTATATTGGTAACAATGGCCACATCACAATTCTGAAAGGCCAGCCCGCTTTTTAATATGCCGCCCCTGGCACATTCCAGTACTGCAAAATCAACGGTGGGATCTTTCAGTACAAATTGTGAGGATATGGGGCCGGTGCAATCACCTTTCATCATCATCTGGTTTTGTATGTACACACCATCACTGGTTGTATAGCCCACTTTGTAACCGGCTGTTTTTGCAATATGAGCCGTTAGCCTGGTGGTGGTGGTTTTACCATTTGTTCCGGTGATGGCAATAATAGGGATATTGCCAGCACTGCCTTTTGGAAAAAGCATGTCAACCACCGGCTCAGCCACATTGCGGGGTAAGCCAATGGAAGGGTCAATATGCATACGAAAACCCGGAGCCGCATTCACTTCCAGTATAGCACCGCCATTTTCTTTTACGGGTGTTCGAAGATCAGTAGCCATGATATCAATACCGCAAATATCAAGGCCGATAATTTTTGCGATCCGTTCACACATGATGATGTTGGCCGGATGCACTTCATCGGTTACGTCAGTACTTGTCCCCCCGGTGGAGAGATTGGCGGTGGGTTTTAACAGTACCAATTCATTTTTTGCAGGAACCGTTTCCAGGCGGTATCCTTTTTCATCCAGCATTTTTTGTGTGAACTGGTCAATGGTGATCTGGGTCAATACTTTTTCATGGCCATACCCCCGGCGCGGGTCACTATTCACTTTGTCCAGTAAATACTGAATGGTATTTTTTCCATCACCAACCACTGAAGCGGGTGTACGCAATGCTGCACAGATAAATTTATAATTGATCACCAGTATCCTGAAATCAAAACCCGTAATATATTTTTCAATAATTACACTGCGGCCATACACCTTTGCCGCTTCAAATGCCCTTAACGCCATTTCCCAATCCGTAATATTGGTGGTATTCCCTTTGCCATGATTGCCGTCAATAGGTTTTATCACACAGGGGTACCCTATTCTGTTAATGGCATCTTTCAAACCTTCTTCTGTTCGTACCACATCACCTTTTGGTACAGGAATTTCTGCAGCGCCCAGTAAATTTTTGGTTTCTTCTTTATCACAGGCAATATCTACCGCAATATTACCTGTGGTGCTGGCAATGGTTGCCCTGATCCTTTTTTGGTGAATACCATAACCCAGTTGTACCAGAGAATGTTTATTCAACCGGATATAAGGAATGCCTCTTTTTGCCGCCTCATCCACAATACAACCGGTACTGGGCCCAAGCCTGGTATCTTCCCTTATTTCCCTGAGCTTCATGATATCATCTGCTAAATCGTATGCCGTATCATCCGATAAAGCCTGAGCTACCCTTACCGCAGCTTTTGCTGCATATACACCGGCATCTTCTTCCATATAACTGATGCATACATAATATTCACCTTCGGTTCCAGTTCCTCTGGTACGGCCAAAGCCGGTATCCATACCAGCAAGGGTTTGCATTTCCAGGGCAATATGTTCAATTACATGGCCCATCCAGGTACCTTCCTCCACCCGTTCAAAAAAACCACCACGGGTGCCAACACTGCAACGGTGTTCGATCATTGTGGGAAACATCTTTTCGAGTCTTTCCCTAAAACCTGCTATCTGGTTGGTAGGGCGTAGTTCCATATCTTCCAGGTCCAACTTCATCTGTATCAGTTTGGTACGCCGTACGCTCCAGTAATTCGGGCCTCTTAACACTTTAATTTCAACGATCTTCATAAAATAAACAGTTTGATGTTTTGCGTTTGTAGTTTTGTGTTGCAGACATTAGTTTTTTATGGCATCATCGTTGTGTCACTCCCTTGTACTGCAAAACAATGGGCAACTCTTTCTCAGCGTCTTTGCGCCTCTGCGGTAAAAATCCCCAAAGATGGAAATTACCAAAATCATCTTGCTTTGCAAAAAACAAAATTTGTACATTGTATTCCGTTAATCATAGGAACTAAAATCAAACATATGCCCGGTCGCCGCTCCTTTCTTAATAAAATAGGATTATTGTCTGCATCTGCCTTTACCGCCAATCTTTTTCAACCAGCCTGGAGCCGTGATCTGCAATCTGCAATAAAAAATACCTCATCGTTATCAGCAGCCGATATGGCAACCGACGAAGACTTTTGGTATTATGTGCAACAGTCTTATACCATTGCCCCCAATTTTATCAATTTAAATAATGGTGGTGTGGCCCCTGCTCCTAAAGTAGTGGCCGATGCCATGAAACGCAATTATGATTTTTGTAATGAGGCCCCCAGTTATTTTATGTGGCGTATCATTGACCAGGGAAGAGAACCACTCCGTAAAAACCTGGCGCAACTTGCCGGTTGTGATGCTGAAGAAATTGCCCTGCACCGGAATGCATCCGAAGCATTGGAAACAGTGATCTTTGGTATTGAATTAAAACCCGGCGATGAAGTAGTGCTCTCCAAACAGGATTATCCCAATATGATCGGGGCCTGGCAACAACGGGAAAGAAGAGAAGGGATAAAACTGGTTTGGGTAAATTTAGAGTTACCCAGCGAAGATGATGATTACCTGGTGAAACAATATACCGATGCATTTACTGACAGAACCAAAGTGGTGCAGATCACACATATGATAAACTGGATCGGTCAGATTATGCCGGTGAAAAAAATTGCCGATGCGGCAAAGAAGAACAACCTGCCTGCCGGTAAGCAAGGTATAGATGTGCTGATTGACGGGGCACATAGTTTTGCACAGTTTGAATTTTTAATACCTGATCTTAACTGTGATTATTTTGGAACCAGTTTGCATAAATGGTTGAGTGCACCAATAGGGACCGGTTTTTTATATGTACGTAAAGAAAAAATAAAAAATACCTGGCCTTTGTTTGGTGCCGGCGATAAGGAAGAGGATAATATCAGAAAATTTGAACATTTAGGTACCCGGCCATTTTTTATTGAAGAAGCGGTTGATAAAGCCATAGATTTTTATGACATGATCGGTGCTAAACGAAAGGAAGAAAGACTGCATTACCTGAAAAATTACTGGATGGAAAGAGTTAAAAATGTTCCTAAAGTAAAATTGCATACCTCTTTTAAAAAAGAATTTGGTTGTGCCATCGGGCTGGTCAGTATAGAGGGTAAAAAGCCTGCCGAACTGGATAGCTATTTATGGAGCAATTACAAAATTCATTCGGTGGGTATTGAATGGGAAAATATTAACGGGGTACGTATTACACCTAATGTTTACACCAGCACCAAAAATTTGGACCGGTTGGTGGAAGGCATTGAAAAGTTTGCAAAGACATAAATGCGTGAATAACTAAAAAATTGAACCACAAAGGCAGATAGGCAACATAGAATTTGTAAATAGGCTATGTGGCTCCCTATTGATCCTATGTTTCTATGTGGTTCATACTATACAAACAAATATTTTTCTACTTAATTAACAGCAGTTAATAAATAGTTACAGATAAGCAAACACGATTTCCCTTATTTTTGCGTTAATCAGAAAAATGATTAAATGCAATTTGCTAAAGGGAAACTGATTGCGATTGGTGGGGCTGAAGATAAAGGGACCGACCTGGAGAAAGGAGAGATCCAACGCAATAACCTCAACTTTTTTGAATTAGGAATCCTGCGCCGTATCGTAGAAGAAGCCGGTGGCCCACTCAGCCGCATAGAAGTTATCACTACTGCCAGCACCATACCTTACGAGGTTGGCGACAATTACTTAAATGCTTTTGGTAAGATCGGTTGTACCAATATTGGTGTAATACATATCCGTAACAGGATTGATGCGGCCAATCCGGATTATATAGAACGGATTACCAAATGTAATGCTGTAATGTTCAGTGGCGGTAACCAGCTTAGGTTAACCAGCAGTTTTGGCGGAACAAAATTTTTACAGATCATCTCGGGCAGGTATGTCAGCGAAGAAAATTTTATGATAGCCGGTACTTCAGCAGGTGCAATGGCAATGAGTAATACTATGATCTATGAAGGGAATGCCACAAAAGCACATTTAAAAGGCGAAGTAAAAATTACAACCGGACTTGCATTTGTGAATGATGTTATCATTGACAGTCATTTTGAAAAAAGAGGAAGGTTTGGCAGGCTGGCCCAGGCAGTAGCAACAAACCCGGGCTGTATAGGCATAGGTTTGGGAGAGGATACCGGAATGCTGATAAAAGAAGGAAATAAAATGGAAGCCATTGGTAGTGGCTGTGTAATGATCATTGATGGCCACGACATCGGCTACAGCAATATAGCAGATATACCTGAGGGCAGCCCGTACAGTATTGAAAATTTGAAAGTACATTTTTGCGAAAAGGGCAATGGATTTTTAGTGAAAGAAAGAAAATTCATTCCTTTAGCTTCTGAAGGTGTTGTATCTGGAAGCTCCAGCTTCCAGCCAATAAAATAAACAAAAGTCTCCTGCTTTAAGATGAAAAAGCCTTTTTACAGACAACGGCTTCCTCATATCCAGACAGATAATGCTGTTTATTTTGTTACTTACCGGCTTTATGGCTCCATACCCATTCATATAATAGAACAACTGCGGCTTGCGAATGAACAGGCTTTAAAAGCACTTGCAGATAATAAGGAATATACTTCAGCCAATGAATATAAATTGCAAAAGAAATACTTTGCAGAGATTGATTCTTTTTTAGATACCAATTTAAATGAGCCTTATTGGTTAAAACAGGTTGAAATAGCCCAGGTGGTTTACGATTCCTTAAAGTATCTTGATACTACTGATATTGACCTATGCTGTTTTACAATAATGAGCAACCATGTTCATGTTTTATTTGCATTGAGAGACAACGACGTTGATCTGTTTAAAGTAATGCAATCGCATAAAAGCTTTACTGCAAAACAAGGCAATATTATTTTGCAAAGAGAGGGTCAGTTTTGGGAGTCAGAATCTTATGATCACATTGTAAGAGACGGCGAGTTTGATAATATCGTAAATTACATTTTACAAAATGCAGTAAAGGCAGGTTTAATAAAGCGATGGGAGGACTGGAAGTGGACTTACCCGGCAAAGGAATTACAATAGTTACAGGAAGCAGGGCACAAATACAATAAACTGCTGGAAGCTGGAGCTTCCAGAGACAACATGAACAGAAAAAATTTCATTGCTCAAAGCTCTCTTGCATCTGCGGGCTTTTTAATAAGCAAATATTCTTTTGCTAATTGGAAAGAAGATTTTCCTGTAGTAAGAATTCCTGAAAGCCAGCGAAAGTTTAAAAGCCCGGCAGTAGAAAAACGAATAGTAGGACTAAAAAAGAATATTGGTAATAAAGAAATGGCCTGGCTTTTTGAAAACTGTTTCCCCAATACGTTAGATACTACGGTTGATTTTGAGATCTTTAATGATAAGCCGGATACGTTTGTGATCACCGGCGATATTGATGCCATGTGGCTGAGAGATTCATCGGCACAGGTATGGCCCTATCTGCCGCTGATGAAAGAAGATAAAAATCTACAGGAGTTGATCAAAGGGGTTATTAACCGGCAGGTAAAATGTATTTTAAAAGATCCCTACGCCAATGCATTTTATAAAGATGAAACAAAGATCAGCGAATGGAAGGATGATAAAACGGAGATGAAGCCCGGTGTGCATGAACGTAAATGGGAGATAGACAGTTTGTGTTATCCAATACGACTGGCATATGGTTACTGGAAGGAGACCGGCGATGTTTTGGTGTTTGATAAAGACTGGCAGGAAGCGATGTGGTTGATCGTAAAAACATTTAAAGAACAGCAGAGGCTGGAAAATAATGGCCCTTATAAATTTGAACGCACAACCAACTGGGCAACAGATGGTGTGCCTTTAGGGGGCTATGGTTACCCTGCAAAAAAGATCGGGTTGATACATAGTATGTTCAGGCCAAGTGACGATGCGACTATATTTCCTTTTAACATACCGGGAAATATTTTTGCAATGAAATCTTTGATTCAGCTGGGTGAGATGACTTCTGATGAAAAGATGTTTATTCCAAAATTGAGTCATGATTGTAAAATTATTTGCCAACAATTGGGAGATGTATTAAATGAGAATGCTTTCATAGAGCACCCGGGGTATGGACGGATAGTGGCGTATGAAATTAATGGATTTGGCAGCTATAATTTAATGGATGATGCTAATGTCCCCTCATTGCTTTCATTGCCTTACCTTGCTGATGAAACCAAAGGGAATGAAGATTATATACGCACCAGAAAATTTCTGTTAAGTGAAAATAATCCATTTTTCTTCAATGGTAAAGCAGCCGAAGGTATTGGCGGCCCTCATGTGGGAATGGACTATATCTGGCCCTTGGGCATCATCATGAGGGGATTGACCGGCACAGATGATAAAGAAATAAAACATTGCCTGGATATGTTACAGAACACTCATGGCGGTACAGGATTTATGCATGAATCCTTTCATAAAGACGATGCCACAAAATTTACCCGTAAATGGTTTGCCTGGGCCAATACTTTGTTTGGTGAGTTTGTATGGAAAATTTACAAGGAAAGAAAACACTTATTGAATTAATTATTAGATGAAGACACTTGTTTTTACAGGCCTGTTTGCCTTAATTGCCTTATTAATGCCAGCTAATAAAAAGAAACGGATTATTTTTTTTGGTGATTCCATTACTGAATCCGGGGTAAAGCCCGGTGGCTATATTGCACGGATGGATTCCATGATCGCATTGGAGGGGAAGAGTGGATCTTATGAACTTATTGGTTCGGGTATCAGCGGCAACAAAGTATATGATCTGTACCTGCGGATGGAAGAAGATGTTTTAAAAAAGGATCCGGCCATAGTAGTTATTTATATCGGCGTAAATGATGTATGGCACAAACGTGGTGGTACAGGAACAGATGCCGATAAATTTGAAAAATTTTACCAGGCAATAATAAATAAGCTGAAGGCAAATAAAATAAATGTGTTCCTTTGCACACCGGCAACAATAGGTGAAAAAACAGACTTCAGCAACCCTCAGGATGGAGACCTGAATGAATACAGCAAAATTGTGAGAAACCTGTCTCAAAAAAACAACGTACCG
>JANOGE010000034.1:0-3758 GCA_031414035.1 Chitinophagaceae bacterium
GTTTTTGCTTTGAACGGTTTCATGATCTCTTCGTAAGGTTGATGTGTGAAAATAGATTGCCAGATCAGTTTAAACCTATCAATATAAAGTCGGGTATAGTTCACATGAAATAACTTGTTTCTGATCTCCGATTGTAAAGTATCTAAAAAATTAGTTTGCGCACTTAAGGCCAGTATCTTCTGTTCAGGGGTTAAGACTTTTGAATTGTCGGCTATTTTTCGAAGACTGTCTGTTTCTACAGTATTAAATCTTAATAAAATAGATTTACCATTTTTATCCATATTGGTTTTGGCTAAAAGTTTAGTAAAATTCCCCTGGCTTTCATTAAGCTGGGCAATCGTTTTTTTTATAGTTGTACTTAACTGTGCTGCAGAATATAAAGCAGATTGTAATAAAATTAAGAGCAGTATTTTTTTTTGTAGTAGACCGTTCATAAATAATGTTTAAAGGGTTTAATTACGGTCTGAAGTTTTATGTGTGATTAATTTTGTCAAGTTCTTCCAGTATTATTTTTTCCGTTTCTTCATCACTCAATGTTACTGGTACAAATTTAAGTCCAATAATTTGTTCATACAGTTCTCAGGCCTTGGATTTCGTGTCACATGAACCAAGAAAAAGTAATTTTATTTCACCCACTTCAAACAAACCGGGTTAGGCACACTGATCTTTTTTCCGGTATCGGTTAATAATCCTGTTTCTTTGTCAATTTTAAAGATCACAATATCATCGGTATTTTGGTTGGCCACCAGTAAAAAATTACCCGATGGATCAAAATTAAAATTCCTGGGTGTTTTACCTAAAGTAGATTGATGGCCAATAAGTGTAAGCTTTCCATCTGCAGGGTGTATCGAAAAAATGCTGATGTTATTGGCATCTCCACGGTTGCTGCAGTATAAAAATTTACCATCAGGTGAAACATGAATGTCTGCAGCGCCAATTACGCCTTTAAAACCGGCAGGCAATATGCTGATGCGTTGCTGCCATTGCAGGCTGCCCTTTTTTACTTTATAACAAACAACAGTGCCGGTCATTTCTTCAACCAGGTAGGCAAATTTATGGTTGGGGGCAAGATCAAAATGCCTGGGGCCGCTTCCCGGTTCAGATGTTGCAGATGAATGTTGTTTTAAAGAGCCTTTGTTTTTATTAAAAGCATAGATCATCACTTTATCAATACCCAGGTCGGGCACAAACAAATATTTATTATCAGCTGAAAGTAAAGTAGAATGTACATGTGGCCCCTGTTGCCTTTGCTTATTCGGACCGGAGCCTTCATGCAGAATGATCTGTTTAACACTGTCCAGAGAACCGTTTGTATTTGCGTGCAACAAACCAATGCTGCCACTGCTGTAATTACCCGTAAAAACCCATTTGCCCGTTCTGTCAACAGCAACATAGCATGGGTGTATGCCGCCCGATGGTTGCTTATTTATTTCTGTAAGTTTTCCGCTGACAGCGTTAAATGAAAATGCAGTAATGTTTCCCGTAACATCTAATCTCATACTGTCAGCTTTTTCATTTACCGCATAAACAAATTTATTGTCTGGTGAAACGGCGAGAAAAGAAGGATTGGAACTTTTTACAACGCTTACAAAACTGTTTTCGGCGGTAGCGGAATTAAATTTATAAATATAAATGCCTTCGCTTTTGCCATTAGTATAAGTACCAATTAATAAGTAAGGCTCATTTTGTGCCGCCACAGAAATTGTAAACAGTAAAAAAAAATAGAGCAGGTTTCTTTTCATATAAAATAAAGTGATCTTTAAAATGGCTGCAACGCCCAACCCCAAATTCCTAATCCCCAATTGCCAATTCCCTTAACTCCTCAATAACAACTCTCTCCGTTTCTTCATCACTCCATTCAACCGGAACAAATTTTTGCCCAATGATCTTTTCATACAACTCAATGTACCTGTTCGAAATGGTCTGCACCCATTCATCACTCATTTCCGGAACGATTTGCCCTTCTTTACCCATAAAATCATTTTCAATCAGCCATTCCCGTACAAACTCTTTACTCATTTGTTTCTGGCGTTCTCCTTTTTGTTGTCTTTCTTCAAAACCATTGACATAAAAATACCGGGAAGAATCGGGAGTATGTATCTCATCCATTAAAATGATCTCATTCCCTATCTTACCAAACTCATATTTTGTATCTACCAGGATAAGGCCTTGTTTGGCTGCAATTTCTTTTCCCCTGGCAAATAATTTCAGGGCATAGTCACACAAATTATTCCATTCGCTTTCAGTTGCCAGATTTTTTTCAATAATATCTTCTGCAGAAATATCTTCATCATGCCCTTCTGCAGCTTTTGTACTGGGGGTAATAATGGGAGAGGGGAAGTAGTCATTTTCCTTCATCCCGTCAGGTAATGTAACGCCGCATAATTCTCTGCTGCCTGTTGAGTAAGTCCGCCAGGCATGTCCTGTCAAATTCCCCCTCACCACCATTTCAATTTTAAAAGGATCACACTTTTTGCCGATGCTTACATTTGGTGCCGGCACACACAATAACCAATTGGGGCAAATGTCTTTTGTGTTATTGAGCATATAAGCAGCGATCTGGTTCAAAACCTGTCCTTTAAAAGGTATGGGGCGGGGCAGGATAACGTCAAAAGCAGAGATACGGTTACTGGCAATCATTACTAAATATTTGTTGGAAATTGAATAAACATCTCTTACTTTGCCTTTATAATAACCGGTTTGTCGGGGAAAATTCAAAACTGTCATACTGCTAAATTACCATCAACAAATTTAAAAGCCCTGTAAGCCAGCTACAAGATTTCAACAATTGGGTAAAAAATTAATTTTTCAGGTAAAAATAACAATGCTTAATTTGCTTTATATTTAAAACCAAAAAACGCGATATGAGAAAAGTCAAAAGCTATTTAGTTACTTTTTTATTGGCTAATACTTTAACGTTAGCAGTCTTTGCACAAAATATAACTATTAATGGTAATGTCAGGAACAGTAATACAAAAGAGGGCTCGGGCGCTGTTTCTGTTGCTGTAAAAGGGAGTGATGCCGGTACGTTTACTGATGATAAAGGGAATTTTAAATTAACGGTTAAAAGTTTGCCGGTTACGCTGCTGATCTCATCTGTGGGTTACGAATTGCAGGAAGTAGCGGTTACCAGTGCTGCAGGTAAAATTCAGGTCGAATTTAAGCCGAGTAATATCCTGGGCCAGGAGGTGGTAGTAGCTGCCAGCAGGGTACCTCAAAGGATCATGGAATCCCCGGTATCTATTGAGCGTATAAGTGCTGCAAACATCCGTAACTCGCCGGTTTCAAATTATTATGATGTGGTAACTACACTTAAAGGGGTAGATATAACCACTTCTTCGCTTACATTTAAAACACCCACAACCCGCGGTTTTAACTCAAGCGGAAATACCCGTTTTAATCAATTGGTAGATGGAATGGATAACCAGGCTCCGGGGCTTAATTTCTCTGTTGCTTCCATTATTGGTTTAAGTGAGCTGGATGTAGACAATATAGAACTTTTATCGGGTGCCTCTTCAGCTTTGTATGGCCCGGGGGGTATGAATGGTACATTACTGATGAATAGTAAAAACCCTTTTAAATACCAGGGATTATCCTTTTTGGTAAAAGAAGGAGTAATGCATGTGGGAAGTTCAAGACAGCGGGACCCTTCGGCTTATCACAACTGGAATATGAGATGGGGCAAAAAGGTATCTGATAAATTTGCTTTTAAAATAAACGCCGAGGTGATCCAGGCAAAAGACTGGTTGGGCAGAGAT
>JANOGE010000035.1:0-1565 GCA_031414035.1 Chitinophagaceae bacterium
ATTTGTCCTTCTGTTGCCAACTCTCGGACAACCTGGCTTCGATTTTTTTTATAATATCCGTATCGAGTTCACGGTTGGTAACCTCGATAAGTTTATCATAAATTTTAAGCTTTAATTCAGCAGCCTTGAGTTTGGCTTCGAGCTGTTTGATTTTTTGCTTCTGGGGATCTTTCATTGAACGGCCAATAAATGAGTTTTGAGTATAAACAAATTTACCATATTTGCGGCACCATTTGAGTACCTGGCTATGGCCTTTTAATCCATACTTCAACTGAAGTTGCTTCTTGGTGAGGGTGCCCTGCTCAAATTCAAAGACAACCTGCTTTTTGAATGATTCACTGAAACATTTCTGGGGGCTGGCTCCTTTGAGCCGAATCTGTAACTGATCCATAATTGTTGATTTTGTAGTCAACTTTTTTCAGGACGAGACATTCTATAAAAAAGCCCCGGTGTAAAAGCAGGGCAGGTAAGCAATATTTTTATCTGATAGCTATCGGGATTTATTTATTGGTATTCTTAATATTCAGGTCAGCCCCACCCATTGCATCAATGAATGCTTTATATTTAGCAGTAACTTCTGAAGTTTGCTCTTTATCATTCAATATAAGTTTGCCTTTTGACAACACCAGTGAAAAATTATCTTTTTCAATTAATTTATCAGAAACAAAAGCTTCAATAAGCTTGTCTGTTGCTATTTTCAAGGCATCCGTTTCTGCGGTCACTTTTAAATTCACAGCGTTTGTACTGTCTGTATTAATGATAGATATTTCTTTAATTATTTCCTGTTTATTATGACCGGATTCTGCCTTACCGTACATCGCTGCAAGGGTAGGAGCTATAACCAGACTCACAATACTCATAAGTTTGATCAGGATATTCATGGAGGGACCGGAAGTATCTTTAAATGGGTCTCCAACCGTATCTCCGGTTACGGAAGCTTTATGTGGTTCCGATTTTTTATAAAACATTTCTCCATTTATCTCAACTCCTTTTTCGAAAGATTTTTTTGCATTATCCCAGGCACCTCCGGCATTGTTCATGAACATACCCATCAACACACCACTTACGGTAGCACCGGCTAAAAATCCACCCAATACCTCAGGCCCAAATGAAAATCCAATGATCAGTGGAGATAATAAAGCAATAGCACCGGGTAACATCATCTTTTTTAAAGAGGCTTCAGTAGAAATGGCCACACATTTATCATACTCGGGTTTACCGGTACCTTCCATAATACCCGGAATGGTACGGAACTGCCGGCGAACTTCTTCAACCATTGCCATAGCAGCTTCACCAACGGCCCGGATAGCGAGGGATGAAAATATAAATGGTATCATGCCACCCACAAATAATCCGGCTAATACCGGCGCTTTATAAATATCAATACCTTCAATTCCGCTGATACCCACAAAAGCTGCAAATAAAGCCAGGGCTGTTAAAGCAGCCGAAGCAATGGCAAATCCTTTACCTGTTGCTGCAGTTGTATTACCCACGGCATCTAATATATCTGTCTTTTCTCGAACTTCTTTTGGCAACTCACTCATTTCGGCAATACCACCTGCATT
>JANOGE010000036.1:0-5412 GCA_031414035.1 Chitinophagaceae bacterium
CCGGGAGTTGCTGGTCCCGATTGCCCATTAGTTCCGTTGGTAATAACAGTTACTCAGCCAACGGTATATACTAATAACCCAATTGCTTATATTGACAGGGCTACTACGCCTGTTAATACAGCAGTAACATTAAATACTTTGGCAAATGATAAAGCCGGAAATAATTCACCAATAGCACTAAATCCGGCTTCGGTTACAGTTACTACAGTTCCGTTGCATGGCACTACCAGCGTAAACCCTGCTAACGGCAACATAACTTATACACCTAACGCTGGTTACACCGGTTTTGATACATTAACGTATCAGGTTTGTGACCTGGCAAGTCCAACGCCAAGGTGTGCTATCTCTCAGCAAATTATTACCATTGAACCAGCAGCCAGCGGAAATACGACAGTGGCCTCTGATGATTATAACAGTACGCCATTAAACACCCCAATAACAAATGGGAATATAAAAACAAACGATAGCGACCCACAAGGCAACACACAAACCGTTACTGCTCAAAATACAACAATGGCAGGCAAAGGAACATTGGTTCTTAGTACAGACGGTACTTATACATTTACCCCTGTTACCGGTTATACAGGTCCTGTTAATTTTACTTATCAAATATGTGATAATGGAACACCTTCAGTATGTACCAACGCTACATTGTACATTCTTATATTTCCATTAAGTTTATTACCACTTGATATTGTTTCGTTTACTTCAACTATAAATGCTAATAATACTAACCTGTTTTGGGTTTCAGCTAATCAGATAAACGTAAACCGGTTTGAAATTGAAAGGTCACCTGTTAACCCGGTTTCTTTTTCCACCGTTGGAACTGTGCCAGTTAATAATAGTGCATCAGGAAGATATTCTTTTGTTGATGTTAATGCGAAAAATTTTATAGCCAAAGGGTATTACCGTTTAAAGATTCTTGATAATGATGGACGGATTACTTACAGCCAAATAGTATTGGTAAACTTTGGAAAAGATATTGCTATTACAATCAGGCCAACCATTTTAACCGCTGGCCAGCCGGTATCTATATTAACGGGTACTGCAAATAATGGAAATAAATATACGGGGATGCTTTATAATCAAGCGGGGCAGGTAATACAAACCTGGGAAGCATGGGCAGGTAGCTTATATCAAATGGAAACAGGCAAGTTGCCATCCGGGATTTATTTGATAAACATTATTACTGTGGATGAAATTAAAACTGAAAAAATAATAGTTCAATAAAAAGCAAAATTCCTCAGTCTAATATATTGGACATTTAAAAATGAGTTGCAAAAAATTGGAGGTCTCGTCCTAATGCGACAGCCAATCGTTTTATCAAGCATCTTATTTAGGTGAAAGACTTTTTTAGTTTTGTAGCCGTACGAAAAATAAAAGTTGGCCACGTATTACAACTGATAAAAAATGCAAAGATAAAAAATAAGAAAGTGAAAATTGAAATAGCGAGGTGAATGGAACGCTGATGACACTGATGATGCGGATTAACACATATTTAATCTTTTGAATCAAAAAGCTGTCAGGCTGAGCTTGTCGAAGCCGGTATGGTTTATTATGAACCCGCCTTCGTTACAAAAAAAATCGGTAACAAAGACGGGCAAATATTTTATGAAGCAATCTCTAACAAATTAATCAAAAGGACTCCCCCATTTTCTATCCGTATAAACATTTGTACCCGATAAGGTTTTTAAAAATGCAATTAATCCATTTATTTCCTGGGCATTAAAATTTAAATGTTGCCCAAATCCATTTGGTCTCAACCTGGGGTCAAGATTTGTGTTGCCCGGGGCAAGATTAATGGTACCATAATGTCCTATTGCATTTTGCAAAGTCTGTAAATTACCTGTATGCATTAATGGCCCGTTTTCAATTCCAAGTCCATTTGTTACATCCCTTAAACTGGGAGCCCTTGTAACCGTTATATCAATGCCTGTACCGGCAATGGTTCCAATAATTCCATTGTTTCTGGTATTAGGATCAATATCAAATTCCGGGGCATTGTGGCAACCATTGCATCCTGCCCCACCATTGATCCTGTTTCCTGTTGCATCAAAAACAGGTGGAGTTAAAAATATCTGTTTTCCCATATTTTCCTGTGGGGTGAAATTAGGAAATGGTTGTCCATCGTTTGCAACCTGTACCCTGCCGGCATCATATTTAGAATCGAAAGATTGAATACTTCTTACAAACTGCGCCATACATTCCTGTAATCTTATTTCAGTTACAATAATATCACCATATACAAATTTGAAAAGCTCATTGTAATAACCAATTGCCTGAAGCTTGGTTAATAAAGCAGCAAGTCCCGGTCTTCCGTTTAGCCCGCTGAAACCCATTTCTGCATGGTCCTGTATGGGTTTGGTGGTTTGCTGTTCGAGAGTGGCAGCTCTTTCATCCCAAAAGAATTTTATTTCTGTAGCAAATCGTGAATTTATTAAACGCATGGAATGCCTGCCTGTTAATCCCCCGGAAACACCTTTGCTGGAAATAGCCGTATCACTGAAAGCGAATTGCTGTTTATGGCAACTGCCGCATGATATGGAATTATCAATACTTAAATTCTTATCATAAAACAATACCCTGCCTAAAGTGGCTTTGGCATTGGTAATATTATTACCACCGGTATTGTCTTTATTTATATAAGCCGGTTTGGCCTGGCCGGCATAGTTAATAAGGTTGTTGGGGTCAATATTTGTTCCAAATGCAGCTTTAATGGCTGTGTAAGGATCAACAACAGCAACTGCAGCAGTTGAATCGGTTTTTGAACAACTTACTGCAATGATCAATAAAATAAAGATGGCTCCGAATGAGATTTGCAATTTAGTCATATTCAATTTTAATGGTTAAAGGTTAAAGGTTTCATTTTGGCTGAATCGGGTTCCGGTTCAGACTTTGTTTGTCGTTAATGGTTTAATCTTTTAATTTATATATAAATTATTCCTGTGGAGGAGGTGGGTTTATCTCTCCTTTTTCCATACCCGGCAGTGGTGGACCCGGCGGCCTTTTGGGGCCACCCATCCTGCGTAACACGTCCTCAATAATATTGTCAAACTTAGTTTGCTGCTCTTTATTGCATATAGCTCTTAGCTTTTGAAAATGTTTGAAAGTAAGAATATCCCGTTGCTGTTCAAATGCACCCACCCTGCTGCTGTAAGCCAGTAATACAGAATCTGAAACATTTGTACGTTTTATTAATTCAAAGAAAATATCTTTTGATCTTCGGATACTGTCCTGAAATCCTTTTTCTCCTTCACGATGTTCATCTCTCCATTTTTTATAAGCTTCCTGCTGGGCCGGATCTAATTTTAATTCTTTATTAAGAAACTCAAATGCCCCGCCGTTTGGAGTAGGAGGTAGTCTCAGATCTCCCCTGTCCTTGCTTTTATTTGTCCACAATAAAGCCAGTGTTAAAATATTGGCTGTGAGTAACAGCAAAGTTATCACAGACAGCCAGCGGTTATAAGTAAAATTGTTCATGCGGTAAGATTTATTCATAAACAGTTTCCGAATTCAAAGCATACGCTTCAGCAAAATTTTCAATGGATGCAGGATTGTTTGTTTGTATTGTAATTTCCCGGGTAGTTTGTTTATTGAATTGCACTAATGAAAAAATGTTGATGATAAATACAACCGAAAGGGCTGCTGTTACAAATGCAGGGTGAAGCATGATGTAGGGTTTCTTTGCCGGTTCGATTTCTCTCTGCATTCTTCCGGAGAGCCGGGTATAGAAAAAATCCGGAGCCGCTGCTTTTTGCAGGCCGTCCAGGCTACCCATAATTTTTTCTGTTCTTTTATTGTATTCCATCAGTAAAATGTATCCGTTAAAAATTTAGAAGCCGTTTTTTATAAAAACCTTCGTTAAGGGGGTAATTCATTTAATTTTTTCCGGAGATTTTGTTTGGCTCTCTGCAGCAGGGAGTCTATAGCCGGTTCGGAACTGTTTAGGATAGCAGCTATTTCGCGATAACTCAATTCTTCTATTTTGTTTAAAATAAAGGCCGTACGCTGGTTTTCGGGTAACCCGTCAACCATTTTTAAAAGATGGGCAGCGGCTTCTTTATTTTCCTGAAGTACACCAGGGTGGTTAAAATCTTCGGGTTCATGAATTGGCCTGTTATCATTTCCCATAAGGCTGGTTATAAAACCAAACCGTTTTTTCCTTTTTTTGCTGCGCAAGAGATCAAGTGATTTGGTGACTGTAATACGGTATATCCATGTAGATAAAAGAGAATGGCCTTTAAAATTCTCAATAGAGCGGAATACCTGGATGAAAACTTCCTGGGAAATATCTTCGGCTTCGGTATGATGCTGTAATAAACCAAGCGCTGTATTGAATACCTTATCCTGAAACCGGATCACCAATTCCTTAAATGCGGGTTCCTCTCCATTGCGGAGGCCAGAAAGTAATTCCTGTTCTGTCAAAGGTGATGCGGGTTTATGGTTTGACGGTATAAATTACAAAAACCATCGCTTATTCAATTTATCAATTCTCAAGCCTTTCCTGTAAATTTTTAAAAACCGTTTAGTGAAGTTCTCCTGCTGCTTCATGGTCATCATATAGATCCCTCAACTTTAATAATTCCTGTTTCATTTGTACCCGTATTTTCTGATGTGCCGTTGATCTGATGAGATTCTTTTGTTCCTGTGGATCGGTTTTCAAATCATATAATTCCCATTCCTTTACCGGGTAGAAATAAATTAACTTATACCGTTCACCTCTTATACCGAGGTGTTGCAGTACCGTGTGGTCGGAGCTATATTCATAAAAATGATAGTAAAGATCATGCCTTGGTATTATTTTCTGTTTCCCCGTAACCGAAGGAATTAAACTTAACCCCTGCATAAAATCCGGCACTTTTATTCCGGCCGCATCAAGTATAGTAGGTGCATAGTCAATGGTCTGCGTCATATTTGTATTTACCGTATTGGATTTGATCTGTCCGGGCCAGCGCATGAGCAACGGTGCCTGCATGGATACATCATACATCCAGCGTTTATCAAACCAGCCATTTTCTCCCAGGTACATTCCCTGGTCGCCGGTGTATATCAGTAAAGTATTTTTTGCCAGATTATTTTTATCCATATAGTCAAGCATCCTTCCTACATTTTCATCAACAGAAGCCACACAGGCCAGGTAGTCCTGCATGTACCATTGGTATTTGTATTTAAGTAATTCTTTTCCTTTTGGTTTTAATTGCTGCAACAGTTTTCCTCTTTCTTCATAAATTAGTTTGATACTGCTTCTGTCAGGTTCAGGTATACGGTTAAAGATGGCATTGTAATAAACAATCTCAATGGAGTCGGGTTTCAGTTCAGGAATATCCATTAAATATTTTGGATCAACTTTAAGGTCGCTGCAGAGTTTCATGTCATACATAATACGCATGGTTTGCAATCGCCATGCAGTAC
>JANOGE010000037.1:0-3503 GCA_031414035.1 Chitinophagaceae bacterium
CATTGTTATACGTTGGAATAATAACACAGACCTTCAAAACATCAACTTTCTCCTTCAGGAAACCGGTCATTATTAATTCTGTTTGTAAAGTTTACAGGAAAATACTGCTAAAATTAAAACATTAAAGGGAATAAGTATGTTTGTGTTTAAACAAGTTTTTGTAATACAGGCAAAAAGTAACAATGATTTGAGTAGGTAAGCTTTACTTTTATTAATTTTTGATACTTGTGAAAATCTGTTTATTCTCGGTTTATTATTCTGCTTACTTTATTGAAGTAACAACTTGTATTGATGATGATATTTTTTGTATTTACGTACAAAAAAACCTGTTCAACTCATAGGAATAGATAGCTGAACAGGCCAGAAACTGTGATTATATTTTATAAAAATTCAAACATTTTGTCTTCTCCTACTTTTACTTCCTGCACATTAACTACTGTGCCAGCTGAATTAGTTATAAATGCCACAATCTTAGCATTGCTGATGTTAGAAACATTGCCAGGTACTGCTAACGAATAAGTCTTTTCATTCGCATTACCAGATGCACCAATAGCATCTCCACTCAATGAACTTACTACTTTACGTAATATACCATTGTACTCAAAATTTGGAATATTAGCCAGCCCTCCATAGAGGTTAGTAGAATAATTTCTTTGCGTATAATATAATTTATCTTCTACTAAATATACTGTAAGCTTTGCCCCACCAGTAAGCGGTTGTATATAGCCAGCCTTTATGGTTACCGATAAATTATTGCTGCTGATAGAAGAATTTATTGCAATGCCTGCAGGTGCTGATGCCTGTATTGTATTGATTACCTGTGGTACATTTTCATATTGCGGTCCTGTCCAGCTTATAGTTCTGTTGATATAACCAGTTGGTACACCACTTACACCTTGCTGTGCCGCTAAATTATTTCCATCACTGGAAATAAAAGGGTCGCCGTTAAATAAGTGGGTGCTTACCACAATCGCTTTGTCTGTTTGCTGCTCCAGTAAATCCACACCGTACAAAATCCTGGGGCAATTACCACACCAGGTACCGGAGTATTCTTCTACCAGTACACGATGCTTATAACCGGTATTAGATGTAACTACTGTAACATTTATAGTTATTACAGCAGAAGTTAGTGTTCCTTTTGTAGCATATACTGCAAAGTTTCCTGCAACCGTAAAAGTGAAACTGTTGCCGGTAATTAAATTACCATTTACATAAATCTTACTGTCTGCGGTTACATTATTATTGTTTACCGAAGAAGATACCAAAAACGAAACAGCAGCACCTGTTGTAATATTCAAGGTGCTTGCATTAATAGTTATCGTTTCCGGCTGAGCTTCTGTAAAATCCGATTCTGTTTTGGTACAAGATTGCAGCAGGAACAACCCTGTAATAAAAATGGGGAGGTTTAATAGATATTTCATACTGTTTTTTTATATTATACGGTAGTACAAACCAAACCTTACATAAAAAATATTTTTTGTAATGAATTCAGGAAATCCATGTCTGTTTAGTATAAAATAATTTATTATGGTTAGGATTTATTTTACTGTATTGCTTTTTATGATGATACAGCCGGGCGCAAATGCACAGGCAATTCCCAATATCAGGTTAATTACTATAGAGGGCGCAAAATTTCAAACAAAGCAGTTAAATGAAATTGCAGGAAAGCCAGTGGTATTATCCTTTTGGGCTACCTGGTGTATTCCCTGCCTGAATGAGTTAACAGCTATTAATGATAACCTGGATGACTGGAGAAAGGATTCGAAATTTGAATTTTATGCCATATCGGAAGATGACAGCCGCACCGCTAAAAGAGTGCCTGCTTTGGTAAATGGTAAAGGCTGGACATTTAATGTACTGCTGGATAAAAACCAGGATCTGAAAAGGGAACTGAACCTGATGAATATCCCTTATACCATGGTCATTAAAGATGGCAAAATAATTTACCGCCAGGCTGGTTACGTAGCAGGTAATGAAAATGAATTGTATAAAATCATAAAAGAAAACCAGTAATAATGCCGTTGAAAAAAATTATACTCGCATTGGTTGTATTAAGTTCAACACATGCAAAAGCACAGTTGAGCGGTGGCTTTGAATCTAACTCCGCACTATATATTGATGATGCCAAAATTAAATTAGAGCAAATAGAAGCAAAGCATCGTTTCCGTTCAAACAATTACCTTCGGCTCGACTATAAATTAAAAAATTTTACGGCAGGTTTGCAGGCTGAGGCTTATGAACCAAAAGCATTGCTTAATTATTCACCCAACTTGAATAAAAAAAACCTCGGCACTTATTATATCAAATACAAAAATGACAAACTCCGATTAGAAGCAACTGCCGGGCATTTTTTCGAGCAGTTTGGCAGCGGACTGGTTTTAAGAACCTGGGAAGACAGGCAGTTGGGAATAGCCAATTCAATCGCTGGTGGCCTGGTAAAATATACACCATTGGAATCTATACATATTACGGCATTGTATGGCAAACAAAGAAATGGTTTAGGGTTTGATTTTACGGATGGAACGATTGCCGGTGTGAATGCAGATGCTGAACTTTCTTCTTTACTCAAAATTAAAAAAGTAAAATTTGGTATAGGTTTAAGTTATGTAAACAGAAATGAAAAAAAGCAAGTGTATGCAGGGCTAAATAACAATACTTTCCTCACATCCATAAGGGGAGATTTTTCTTCAGGTGGCTTTACGGCTGATGTGGAATATGCTTTTAAATCAAAAGATGCACTGGTGGAGTTTAATACAGTACGACCGGATTTGCAGTTTGATGGTGATGCTTACCTGCTTAATCTTGGCTATGCAAAAAATGGCTTTGGTGTTACTGCTAATTTCAGGCGGCTGGAGAATTTTAGCTTTTATTCTCAAAGAAAATCTGCCGGTAATGTTTATAACGAAGCTGTATTAAATTATGTACCTGCTTTAACAAAGCAATATGATTACAGCCTAACTAATATTTATGTATATGCTGCACAGCAAAACTTAAGCTTTGAACCCAATCGCAACAAAGCCGGTGAAATTGGGGGCCAGATTGGATTATTTTATCAGTTTAAGAAAGAGACGCCCTTAGGTGGAAAATATGGTACTAATATTTCTATAAACTATGCTCAATGGCATGGGCTTAAAGGAAGGTATGATGCTGCACAGAGAAAATATGCGGCTGATAAAGTAGCATTCGGCCAAAAATATTACCGGGATGCCAGTTTGGAGATCAGAAAGAAATGGAATAAAAAATGGTCATCGGTATTTACTTACCTCAATCAATACTACAATGCCCGTTATGTGGAAGAAGCAACCGGCGAAGTAAATACCAATACAGTGGTATTTGACAATACGCTCCGTTTAAAAAAGTCAAAATCCATCAGGCTGGAATTGCAGCACCAGTGGGCAGATGCCGGGTTTAAAAATTGGGCAGCGGCTCAGGCTGAGTATAATTTTAATTCCACCTGGTCTTTGTTTGCACTGGATTTGTATAACTATGGCAACAGCACAGCA
>JANOGE010000038.1:0-11671 GCA_031414035.1 Chitinophagaceae bacterium
AACGATCCGGTAAACGGAGATCAAATACAACAGGCCGAAAGCCGCAATATCTTTGGTTATGCAACCAAACTGAATCACATATATTTTTTTTGCAATAAAACACTTTACTCAACGTATGGTGCAGGCCTGCGGCATGATGCAACAAAAGACAGCAAGTTGTCAAATGTAGTGAGCCGTAAATTTTTAAGTGATAATAAACTGGGCGATATAAAAGAAACTAATGTTTATGCGTTTATGCAACAGCAGTTAAATACCGGTAAATGGTTGTTTGATGCAGGTGTACGGGTAGATTATTTCAGTTTCAGTTACCTCGATAAATTAAATACAGCACAGCTTCCATCGCAACAAAAAGCAATTGTTAGTCCTAAGCTTAATATTCAATACACCATTAATAAACAGGTACAGTTATTTGTAAAGGCCGGCAAAGGTTTTCACAGCAACGATGCCCGTGTTGTTGTTGCCAATGATGGTAAAGACATTTTACCTGCAGCGTACGGAACGGATTTTGGTGTGATACTGAAACCATCAGAAAATGTATTGATCAATATTGCTGCCTGGTATTTATATCTCGACCAGGAGTTTGTGTACGTAGGCGATGCCGGTGTAGTAGAGCCAAGTGGCAAAAGCAAAAGACAGGGTATTGATTTTACCGGCAGGTTTCAGTTTAGCAAAAATATATTTGCCAATGCCCATTTTAATTTTACAAAACCACAGGCTGTTGGCGAAACAAAAGGTGCTGATTATATTCCCCTGGCGCCAACCTTTACCAGTGTTGGAGGCCTGTATTATAAAGCAGCAAGGGGTTTTAATGGTGGTATTAATTACCGCTACATAAAAAACCGCCCGGCTAATGAGGATAACTCCATAGTTGCCAAAGGTTATTTTTTATTGGATGCTGCTGTTAACTACACCAGGCCTAAATATGAAATTGGTTTCGCTTTTGAAAATATTTTTAACATTAAATGGAACGAAGCACAGTTTGCAACAGAATCGAGATTGATGAATGAGCAGGCGCCTGTTACAGAATTACATTATACACCCGGCACGCCTTTCTTTGCAAGGCTGAAACTGGCGGTGTTTGATTACCATAACAAACTGCCAAAATTCTAAAAGCTGTCAGTCTGAGCTTGTCGAAGACGTATATTTTATCAGGAGCTATAAAAATTTACCCGCCTTCGACAAGCTCAGGCTGACACTCTAAAAATTAAAACGTTTAAACTGATAATTTAATAAACTTTTTATACAAAGAACATGAATATGCTGTATATATATAAAGGGCTTAAACAATTAAAATCTTTAGCAATATTGATTTTTGTTTTCTTAATAAGCCAACCAGTTTGGGCGCATGATGTGGTAGGCGAACTGGAGAAGATGAGTAAAACAGATGCTGCCATTTTATACCTGCAGTTGGGCTTTACACATATCATACCACTTGGGTTCGATCATATTCTTTTTGTGTTGAGCCTGTTCCTCCTAAGCCCTAAAATAAAACCGGTACTCTGGCAGGCAACCGCATTTACCGTTGCTCATTCGATAACCCTGGGGCTTGCCATGTTTAAGGTAATTACGCCTTCTCCGGCAATTGTAGAACCCATCATTGCTTTATCCATCATGTATGTGGCTTTGGAAAATATCATTTCACCCACACTAAAAAAATCACGTATTGCAATTGTGTTCTTATTTGGCCTGGTACACGGAATGGGCTTTGCCAATGCACTGGGTGAACTCGGGTTGCCACAAAATTCCTACCTCATTTCACTTGTTATGTTTAATGCAGGTGTTGAGCTGGGACAGCTTGCGGTTATTTTAGGGGCTTTTTTATTGTTTGGCTACTGGTTTGGTACTAAGCCTTATTACCGCAAGGCCATTGTCATACCATTATCGGTTGTAATTGTAATAATGGCCGGGTATTGGACGGTGGAAAGATTATTCTTTTGAATAGATACTCAGGTGTACCGGCTATTTCGATTTGATTTTTGATTTATCAGCCGAGTCTCTGCCCCAGCCTGTGTAAAGGCCGGTAGAACTTGCCTTAGAAGGAAAGCTGAAAGTGTTAAGACCATTCGTGGGATAATATCTGCCAGCCGTTTTGGTTTTTAGGTCAATAATAAATTTGGCTGTCATGATTAGTATCTTAAAGTGAATGAAGAAATTGTTCTGCATTATTTAAATGTGCTTTTTGTTTTATGTCAGGCATTTTATCAAAACTCCTTACCAACATTCCTAATCTCGGGTTTTGCAAAAAAAAATCCCGGTGAGTATGCATAAATCTCCAGAATAATCCGTCCCATACACTTTGCCATTCTCCTTTTTTATAATCACTCATTTTCATTAAATAATTACTACCACTTATGTAAGGCTTGGTGGCCATCAATCCTCCATCGGCAAACTGGCTCATGCCGTAAACATTTGGCACCATAACCCAATCAAAAGAATCAATAAATAATTCCATAAACCAACGGTACACTTCATCGGGGTCAAATTCACACAACAGCATAAAGTTTCCTAACACCATTAACCGTTCAATGTGATGACAATACCCTGTTTCTAAAACTTTCTTGATCGTTATGTCTATCGGCTCTATTCCTGTTGTTCCATTCCAAAAAGAGGGAGGAATTTTCCGTTTAAAGCCCCAGTAATTTTTTGTCCTTTCTTCTTTGCCTTTCAATTCATAAACGGCTCTTATAAATTCTCTCCAACCTATAATTTGCCGGATAAAACCTTCTACAGAATTTATTGGAATTTCATAATTGCCTGCATATAGCAAAGCTTCATCAATAATATATTGCGGAGTTAATAAGCCTGTATTCAGCATGGGTGTTAAAACACTGTGATGCAGAATGTTTTCATTTGAAACGATGGCATCTTCGTAAGCGCCAAATGCTGAAAATCGTAATTTAAAAAAATCACTTAACCAGTTTTTACTTTCGGCAAAAGTAGTTGGATAAATAAAACCGGTATTCAGCTTGCCGTAGTTATCCGGAAAATATGTTTGCGTGTAGGCAGCTGCTTCCGTAAAAAACGTATTCGGATTTAAAAAATCAGTTTTAGGCGGAGTTTTAGCTTTTGGGTATTTTAAACGATTCTCTTCATCAAAGGTCCATTTTCCACCAATTGGTTTTTGTTGTTTTTCTAACAATATGTTTCTGCTTAGCCGCTGGTGTTTGTAAAAGTCAGTTTGAAACATTCTTTTCTTACCGGAAAACCAGGCAGTAATTTCTTCTATAGAATTTAGAAATAACGGAGTCCGGTTTTTATTCATCTCAACATGATGAACCTTGCAGGCTTTGCTAATCCGTTTTTCAAGCCAATAATCAGTTGTATCTATATATTCTAAAGCATTAACTCCCTTTGCTTTTAAATACGGAATTAGTTTTCTGACATCAGCTAACGTATTAAATGAATCAATATATACTACTTTAATATTTTTTGACTGGAGGTAGCTTTCATAAAATTTCATACTTGCCCTGTGAAAAGCAATTTTCTGTTTGTGAAAATTGTATTGCCTGAAGAAAAGCGATTCTTCTACCAGATAAATAATATCGCATTTTAAAGCAAGTATATTTTGTTCAAATAACTGGTGTGGGAAAATAATACCTGTTTGGCTCATGTTTTGTGTTTGCTTATTCTGCATTTATCACTGCAATATTTTACTTCTTTCCAAACTTTTTCCCATTTTTTTCGCCAGGTAAATGGTTTTTCACAAACTACACATATTTTATGTGGCAGGTTTTGTTTCTGAACGTTGTTCATACAGGCAATATTTTGAATTAAAATATATAGCAACTATTATTTATAGTACGCAATAAATATTTATCTACCGCTTACTTATTTTATTCATAGATATCGTTTTTTGGAGGGTGCATTTAAACCGGGCTATATCGGGATTTCTTTTTTTTGCATGTTTTTGGCTGATGCCACTATTTACTCTCTTTCTCCACAAAATAAAACTGCTGCGCTTTAACGCTTGTCGCATTAGTGCAATTACATTAGCCTCTGCAATACCAAATTGTATTTTTATCGCTTCAAATGGTGTTCTGTCTTCCCAAGCCATTTCAACGATCCTGTCAATATCTTTTTGTTCCATCAATACAATATTTAGAATGGGGTTCGCTTCCATTTAACGGTCACTGGTGAGCCTTCAGCAAGGATAACTGAATCTGGCTGATGATCACTTAAGAAGGTGAAATGATTGCCATACATTGATCTAAAGTCGCATTGAATAGAATAATTGGTTACTTTATTCACCTGCCACCGGGGATGATTCACTTTGTATTCCTGGGAAAGCTGACTGTTTATTTTTGTAAAACCATAGTAATGTTCAAAGATGAATTCTTCAACACTACCCGGTAATAGCTGATCTGTTTCATTTGTTGCATTTACGGCTATATGATTCCATCTTTTATTTATTTTCCAATGATAGCTTATGTTTTTAGAAATATGTGTAATGGTTATTTCATTTTTTGTTGGAATGGCAATGTAATGTTCTTTGTATAATTTATTGGCAAGCCATGCCACCAATTTATATGGAACGGTTTCGTTTATAAAAACCACACCTCTCTTTATAGTATCTCCTTCCACCCTCTTTACATAAAAACGAAGATTGATTTCTTCAAATGTTCCGAAATACGGGATTGGAATACTGAACAAACTGGTTTTTTTAAACATAAAACCCACAAGGCTCACAAAGGTTTTATTATGGTAAAAATCCAGTTCAACTCCATGCGGCAAATAGGGTGCTAATACATCAGGATTAACCTCATAATTAGCCATAATTAAGTTTTCCCACCTGGCTGATAAAAAAGTATCTGTCATTTTATTTATAAAAAGTAGTACAATAATTATTAACTTTTAAGGGAAGACATACCGCCATCTACATGTAAAATTTGACCTGTTATCCAACTTGCTTTTTCGGAAAGTAAAAACGCTGCCATATTCGCAATGTCCTCTGCAGTGCCAATTCTTTTTAAAGGATGCCTAAGCGCATTGGCTTCTTTTTTTTGTTCGTTGTTTAAAAGGGAAGCGGCTAAAGGAGTATCGGTTAATGAAGGTGCAATACAATTTACTCTTATTTTTGGGGCATACTCAGCCGCCAATGCTTTTGTTAGTCCTTCAAGAGCACCCTTTGAAGCTGCTACCTGTGTATGGAAAGGTAAGCCGGTTTGTACGGCAACCGTAGAAAATAAAATGATTGAAGCGTTTTCCGACTTCTTTAAGCTTGGTAATACCAATTGAATAAGCTTTATAGCTCCAATTACCTGGAGTGTATAATCTGTTTCAAAATCTACAGGTTTTATTCTTTCAAAGGGCCTGAGATTAATGCTGCCCGGGCAGTAAACTAATCCTGCTAATTCCTCAGGTAAAAAGTCTGCTGAAAGCGTTTCGTCTAAAACATTCAAATGATGAAAGTGTATATTTGGCTTTTCAACAGTGGGTTCATTTTTATTGAAGGTTGCTGTTACCTGATTGCCGGATTCTGCAAGTTGTTTGGCTAATTGTTGCCCAATACCACTGGACCCCCCGATTATTAAATAATTTTGCATTGTAGATTTCGCTATTTAGTTAAATAACAATAATTACAGGTATTTGTTTGCACATTTCACCCGCCATACGGGTTACTTTTACACAATTATTTCAATTATAGTTTAGGCGGCACTAAATACATATACTGCTGATTTACAAAGAATTACAGAGGCTTAATGTGTAATTTGAATGAAGTGCCTTATGAAGTAATCAAGGCCGGGTTGATATTTAAATGGGAGGCGTCAGCATATAAATTATATTATTTGCCGGAACCAGATGTGGCATTCAGGGTTTTTGTTTTTTCATTTCTTTTAGTGCCAATAAAAAAGCCTACTGCAAATAATAGTGTAATGAGGCCAGCAAAATATGGTATTATTTCAATCATTTTTCCTGTTATTTAAAAGTTTTAAATAAATACCGAAAGCCAGTATAGAGGGTACCCAAAGGCCAATAAATATGGCAGCGTTTGCTTCTCCCTTGAAATACAATATTTCGGAGAATATAAGAGAAAGAAAAGCAGCGATAAATAACAATTTATCCGTTGTTGTAAACTTATTAAGCATGATGTTATTGATTTTTAAATTTAGAATAACCTGACTGAACAATGTAAATATGAATTTTCAACAAACTTACGATTTTATTTTATATACAGGCTTTTTCCAAATTAAGCTGCCATCTGATTATACAAACGGGTTATTTAGTATGCGGCAGCGTCATAAAAAAAATATATGCATTCAATATCATAAAAAACAAGGCTGGCAGAGAAACCCAAAGAGAATCTTTAACTTTTATCCGGATTACAAACCCCAAAAACATTAATAATGCAAGTCCTCCTGCAGAAATCAGTAAAATAAAATGAACCTTTAAACCTACAAGCAACCCCACAGCCCCCAATAATTCTAAAACGGCGGTTAGACCTCCTGCTTTCTCAAGCCCAAAGCGTTTGAATTCACTTTTCATCCGGGGCGATTTGAAATAAGCCATTCCATAACCCATAAAAGACAGACTTGAAATTATTATCAGGATATTAAGTAAATTCATTACTATAATAATTTTAGTGATACAGCTGCAATGAAAAGACTTAATATGAGCAGCAATAAAGAGGGTATATACTTTTGCCACGGATTGCCCACTTTAAAGTGAAAATATTGAGCAGATACCATAAGAAAAGCCAAAAGCAGGGCCGGAATAAGCACTAAAGCCGGATACCAGGCACCTGCAACCAGCAACGTTGACAAAACTATTTTAGCAGTCCCCACTATGTTACGGGTTAAATCACTCAAGCCATATTGGTTAAATTCTTTTACGATATTATTAAAGCGAAATACCCAAACATATACTATTGACAAAGCAATAATACATTGAGCGATGATGGAGTAATTAGTCATTTGTTTTTGTTTTTTATTTTTCTGATTGTTTAATACTTCTTTACATAACTTTTCGTGTTGAGTTCGCACACAACCGCTGCCAGCCTGCCTGCCGTCTGCTTGAAAATATTTATATAAAATTAAGAGCAAAAGTTAAATCCCGATAGCTATCGGGAGTTTGTACAGCCCCAACCACCGCCTGGCTTTGCAACCTGCATGGCGGTTGGCAGGTTGGCTGATGTTTGTTTACCATGCCACACTTGCACAAAGGACCCGATGTTAGCGGCTGGCATTTTGTGTCTTAAAATTTTCAATTAGAATTCTAATTCCATCTTTAGGTGCTGTTGATGTAATGCCAAATCGCTTCTCAAATTTAGTGCTATCGAATATAAAATCTTGTTCATTTTGATAAATCATCTCCGGAAACTCTCTCATTACAGGTATAAACAATCCAAGTATTTTTATCAACCAAACAGGTAAAGTTTGAATTTTAGCCTCTACCCTGATTTCATCAGCAATTAACTTAATCCATTGCCGGGTCGTTAGTTTTTCTTTTGTTGTAGGAACATGCCATACCTGGTTATATGCATCAATGGTGTTTCCAAGTAATGCTGTTGCCGCAGCTGCATCTGGTGTGTATGTATAGGTATGAATTTTGTTGATGTTGCCAAATGCCTGTGCTTTTTTCCCCTTCAAAAGATTATCAACAACCATCATATTCAAGGCACTATTTTTATTATCAGGCCCGTAGAAATCAGCTGATCTTGCTATAAGTGCTGTTAGCGTACTCTTCTCCACTTCATTCATGATCATCTCATGTAGTTGTTGCCTTACCTCGCCTTTTTTACTCGGAGCATTAATAGGAGAAGACTCTGTCATAAATGGTATTGCCGATTTATCATACATATATACATTATCAAAGAAAACAAGTTTTGCATGGTGCATTTTACATGCACTAATTACTTCTTTCAAAAATCGTGGCCAAATATTTTGCCATACGCTTAGCTTATATTCGAAGCCAATAACAACATAAACAACTTCACTTCCTGCTATTGCTTTGTCAATTTGGGTTATATCATTTACATCAATTGGGTAAAGTTCATCAGTTTCATTTACCTTTTTGGGGTTCCGGCTTACCAGACGAATTTTATTAGTATACTTTTTTAATTCCCTGGCTAAGGGTATTCCTATAGCGCCTCCTGATCCCAGTATTGTTTGCATATTGAATGGTTTAATATTTTTTTATTTATCGATGATGTCTGTTTAAGCCTGCCGCTAAAGGCAGTTAGTGAAAAACCACTGCCGCTCTATAAATATACACACAAAGTTAACGCAGGCAATCATTGCAAGGATTTAGAGTAAAAGCAGTATACAATAAAAAATAATCCCGGCCTTACAGGCCCATTATAAACGCTTAAGGCCAATAGAAAAAACGGTAAACAGGGATTGATCGCGGTGTGCAATAAACTCTTAAAGCTGGTGTGTACCGAGGTAAAAACAATACACTTTATCATCCCAATTACTGTTCAGCGAAAATGTAAAATAATTCAAAATTAATTTAGTTTTTGCACAATTCATATTGTGCGTTCGCTTTTTTCTCATTAACAAATAGAAATGCATTTTTAAAATCATTTTCTATCTAAAATGATTTGTATGGTAACCCTTTTAGTAAAGTTTAAAATAGGTAAACTTTGATGCTTAACGGGTATTTATTTATTTTTGGTAGGAATGCGGTTAAATAGGTAAGATTCAGCCTCTTTGTCATAATGGCCAAAATACTGTTTATCATTAAAAATAAATTGGCTTTGCATTGAACCTCCAACCTCATTGATGTAATTTCTGATTTGATTTGTGGATGATTCTGCCATTTTGCCTTTTACAGGTTTAAGGGTTACTGTATCCATCAGCAGCCGAAAGGATGCAGACTTATAATAATTTGATCTGCTTACAAATTTTGAAACACCGGGAACGGTGTAAGAATAACTGTATGCATTGCTGGTCAATTGTGTTTGTCCCGGAGAAGCCTGTCCGTAGCCAATTGAGGTTCGCTGGGAACTCCCACCGCCTTCTTCCTGTAAAATAAAATCAAACGTGCCTGCAGTAATTAAGTACCGTCCTTCTGTTGTTGGTTCAACGGAAAGACCTATTGTTCCTTTTTGCAGCGCTTTTATTACCTGGGAAAACTCATCTAACGATTCTTCTTTTTCGGTTTTTCCTTTTTTTTCTTCGTACCTGGCTGTTCGATTTGTGAGTTGATTTAAATTGGTTTCATCAAGTTGAACCTGGTTTACATTTTTACCATTTTTATCAAACACGGTAATGGTAATCTTTTTTGATTCAACCTGCATCAGAAAAATTCTGTTATCAGCCATATAAGCGTTTGTGAGTACTTTATCATTTGCCGGACGGTTATTTTCAATGGTGATGGCAGAAGAGGAAAAATTGCCGGTATTAATGGAAACAACCTGCACTGATTTACCATTATTTACCACAAAGCTGAGTTCATTTTGGGAGGTAAACAGTTTAGCGGCTTTGGTGGCATCTTCCAGGTCAGGTTCTTTTCCGGAATTAATGACTGCAATATCTGAAAGATAATCGGAAGGATTCTTTCTTTTTTTGCCTTCCGCAGCGGGTAAGGGAAAAGGGATTGTTTTCCGGGCCATGGTTCCATCTCCTGAAAGTGTATAGATGTTTAACGATGATGATTCATCATTTACAGTAATGAGATAAAATTTATTGTATTCAGAAAAACCAGTGATTAATTTTTCTTTTTTGGGGACATCAATAAAATCTTTTTGCATCACATTCTTTTTATCAAAATCAACAACTTCAATTTTAAAAGCATAAAATTCTTTGTTCCCAAATAATTTTGTGGTACTGTTTTTATATACAAAGTTGAAGCTGTTTGCGTGTGAGGTTACACCCACAAAATTCAATTGGTTTAAATTTGATGCATGGTAATTAAAAATAGTTTGAACGGCAGGTAAAGAAAAACTGGAAAGTATCTTAAAGCCGGAACTGGCTAAAACATAATCGGCTTTGTCAATATCCTGTAATATAAAGGCCATATTTACAGTACTATTGTTTGCCGCTACATATGCACCTTTGTTAAAGGAAGCTGCATTATTTCGTTTAGTAGAAAATGTAAAGGGGTAACTTAATACAGTTATTTGTGCGGATAAAATTATACAATAAAATGTAAAAAATAAAAGGAGGTATAGTTTCTTCATCGTAAAGTTATTTAGAGAAAGGATGTTCATTTATTTAGAAAATGATAATAAGCAAATTTAAAATATTGTTTTCAGTGCAACGAACAGAGCTTTCTGCTGTACTGGCATTTATACCGGCCAACCCGGATACCGCTGCGCATTTTCCGAATTCAGTTTGTCCCGCCCCGACTTTTGGTAATGCATTGTTAGCTGATGTTTTTATACTTTTTGTACTCACTTATTAATAATTGCCGGTATGTCAACATAAATGTTAGTACGGTTAACCCATAAATGACAAATAGGGGTCTGCCAACAATATTCCTAAACTGGTTATAAAAAGTAAAGCCATAATATTGACTCAAATTGTGAATGGTGGCTAATAGACTGGCTATAATAATTACGATTGTCAAAACATATCCAGTATGGGCAAATAGCACCCTTTTGTTTTGCGGAGTCTTATAAAAAATTTGATAAAATTTGTTAGTCGAATTATAATATTGTAATGAAGCTAACTCTCTGTAATTTTTTGGTTCTTTGGTTAAATTTACTGGTCGTTGGTACCGAAAATAAAAATAGTAGACTGCATAAATAACTAATCCAATAATTATTATGTTTGCAATAATCAAACCTGTCCACCCAATACCAAAAAATCTGTATAATGGGTTTGTCTCACCTTTTGGGTTGTCGAAAAACCAAAGGCTTGTCGAGTAAAAGTCACAGCCCCTGGCAAATACCAGCAGGAATATTAATGCTGCAAATTTTAGTTTCATTGTAGAATGTCTGTTTAAAAAGTTTGTAACATCGGGCATTTACGCAGGACGGGAATTTATTGCCATGCCTGCCCGGTGATAAAGCTAATTAAAGAACGTAATTTTTTTTGAATACACCAAACTAACCCTGCACACAGGGAGCATGGAAAAATGTGCTGGTAAATTAATAAACGGTCAAGCCGGAACTGAAGAAGAGTAAGGGTACAGATATACAAATTGGCAAATGGATAGATAGCAGCGAAGTCATTCTGCCGGCTCCACCACTTTCTCTTTTTAGAGGGTCGTACCATCAACCTCAACTGGGGGTTGACTACGAGGTTGTTACGGAAGAAAGACATCTCATCATAAAATTACCTGCAACTTTTAAAAAGAACCCTGGTTTGAGTTAGATATAAGTGACATCTATGGGCAGGGATAATTTTAACAGTGACCGGTTAGGGTTGGTGGAATTTATTAGAAATGAGTATTAGCTTATTTCTGGATTAACGTTTACGGCTGCAGGGAGATTGGGAAATGTACTATTTCTGAAAATGAACTAACCATTCCATTTTACCTTTTGAAGTAAAAACAATCAAATCATCCCAGTCATCTTGGCCAACTGCACCAGGGCAGTGGTATCTCTTGCGCCAAGTCTTTCTATCATGTTGCTGCGGTGGTTGCCAACCGTATTGGGGCTTATAAAAAGCTGTTTGGCTATTTCTTTGGTATCAATATCTGCCGCAATAAGTTTCAGGATTTCTTTTTCCCTTGAACTCAGCAGGTCGTGTTTGCAAAAAAGTTTATCGGCTGAATGAAAAGTTTG
>JANOGE010000039.1:0-9259 GCA_031414035.1 Chitinophagaceae bacterium
ATGTAATGCTCCTTCAGGTCTTACATCTTCAGCCATCACAATCAGCAGTGCAAATGTAAGCTGGACCACAGTTAGAGGTGCTGCAAATTATGATGTGGATTATAAAGCATCTTCCTCTTCTACGTGGATAAATTCAATAACAGGTACTGCATCAATTTCAAGGACCATTACCGGATTGGTGGGATCTACTTTATATGATTGGAGAGTTAGGGCAAATTGTACCAGTGGTTTAACCAGCAATTATGTTCAGGCTCAATTTACAACAGCTGCAGTAACAACCTGCCCCGGCCCTTATGATGTAAGCACCAATGGAAATACTGCAGGAGCTGCACTCATTCCTTTAAATACTGATGTAAAAGGTCTGGTCAATCCGTCAGGCGATAATGACTATTATAAATTTACGATCACTACAGGCGGAACGATCACGATTACATTGACAACATTGCCTGCCAATTACCAGCTGGCATTATTGAACAGCAGCGGATCCACATTGCAGTCATCCACCAATGGAGGAACAAATAACGAAACCATTAACAGGACCGTTACTGCCGGTACTTATTATGCCAGGGTGTATCCCAGAAACAATAATAACTGGAATGCAACCAGCTGTTATACCTTAAGGGTTCAAAACGGAACAGCAGGCAGGGGAGGCGGAGAGATCGTTCAATTATCCGGCAGAAAGATCTCCATATTCCCTAATCCTGCAGGATATGAAGTAAGCCTTGGTTTTAATTCCAAAACCGGGGGTAATGTTGTGATCACTGTTATCAATCAAACCGGAATAATTGTATTGAATAAAACGATGGCCATAAATGAAGGAGAAAATATCCGTAAACTGGATATCAGCAAACTGGTCAGCGGCATGTATTTTATTAAAATACAAAACGGTGCAGAAGTACAAATGGCAAAGATTATAATTAAAAAATAAAGATCGTTTTTGAACCGTACCCTTAAGAGGTTGCAAGTAATTGCAGCCTCTTTTTTTATGACATAAAGCGCCCTTATAAAAGACCTGTATTAAAATTATCAGGGATATGTAAAAGCATTTGTTTTGATGAAACAAGGTTTTGCTATACAATAATTTCCTAAATAAAAAGTTTATATAGTGAGATTAAAATTTTTTATAATGCAAAAATTTTATACTTTACTATTAATATTATTTTCCGTTAAAGGATATACTCAAACTGCGGTAACTGCTTACACAATAGTGAACGATGTTCCTTCCACAGCATCTTATACTAATTTTGGCTGGAATACTTCGGGTGAATATAACAATACAACTTCGTATACTAATTTTTATGGACAGCAAAATGGAGGAGCTGCCGGTATTGAAAGAAGGGTTACCGGATTTTCAATCGGTGCTTTGAGTTATTCCGCCATTCTCTGCCCGGGAGGGTTGCCTTACGATAATATCATTATTAACCGGCATCCATCTTTGCCGGGTGATACGATCAATACATTATATGAATACAGCACTACTGCCGGTAACAATCTGTATCATGAACCCTCATATCTCCCCACATTAGAAGGTGTTATAAACAGCCTGGTTTGTAACCGTGGTTCCGATAATACTTTTTCCAACAGGCCAATCACACAGGCCAATATCGAAAGAATTGATGAAATAATTACTGCCGGTATTGTATGTACAAGTCCTTCAAAGCAGGGATTTTTAATAAATGAGCGCAATGGTGATGATAATTTTAAAGTAGCTGCCATTACTACCCTTTCCGGCGGGATTGTTACGGAGTTGGGAAGTTTACTAAATGTTCCTGCAGCTACCTGGGGCGTTGTTGGACCCGCATTTGTTTCAAGAGTAATGAGTAAAGATATCGAAACAGCAGATGATGCAGATCTCAGGCCTAATCAGGATATTTCATTGCAAACAGTATCGGGTGTATTTATTTCTTTTGCTGATCTTGGTATTAGTGCAGGTACAGCCATTTATGGGATATCCGTTTTTCCAAACGATGTTACGGCCGCTATGAATTTAATTACCCTTTCAAATGTTCCTACAGATACTGATGCAGGGGCAAATGGGGGCCTGGATATGATGGCCGGGGGAGGTTTTTTTGTCGAAAATACTATTTTACCACATTCGCTAATTTCTTTTTCAGGCAAAGTTACTGGCAGTGATATAATGCTTGCCTGGAAGGCATCAAACCAGAATAATTTCAGCCGTTTTGAGTTGGAAAGATCTTTGGATGAGGGCAATAATTTTGAAAAAATAGCTAATATAACATCTGGCAATACAACATCAGGTGATTATTATTTTACAGACAGAAATGTATTTCAACAGGCAGGGAAAACTTACTTATACCGTTTGACAATGTTCCATTCGGATGGTTCATTTTTATACAGCAATACAGTTGCATTCAGATTTTCAAAAACCGAAACGTTTATGGTTTTTCCAAATATGGTAAACCGGGCACAACCATTTAATATAGAGATTACCGGCACCCCTAATTTGAATAAATACGATGTTGCTATTATTGATATTGCGGGCCGTACTAAAAAGATCATTAAACAGTTGCAAAACGGCAGGTATTCTGTTGATACAGGTGAATTAGTTCCGGGAATTTATTTTGTAAAATTTGTATCTGACAAAATGTACAAATCGGTGAAACTAATTATTAAGTAAAAAAATAAGGTTATCCCGTCGCAAAAAGGTATCTTTTTATTTGTTTAAAAGGCCGGATGGAATAGGTTGGTCTTTTGATTCTTCATCCCACGTAATGCTCATGATGAACCACCTCCCTTTTTCTTTTATCAGTTCAATACTGTTTATACCCCGTTTATTCAGCGGGGGCTTGGTGCCTGCATTGAATTCATACGCCGTAAATACCTGGGCTACATTTCCAAACTGGTTAACCCAGCGTCCTATCTCTTTTTCCTGGAATGAGTTTTGCATAAAGAAGGGGCCGTTATTCTGTATATATTGTACAGGAGAGAATTTCCTTAATTCTTTTTTTGGATTAAAAGCTGCCATGAAAGCATCGGTATGGAAAAGGCTGCGGAAGCGGCCCCAGTCCCTGGGACCTGCCGGGCCGGATATAACGGCATAAAGGACCCTGATGATCGAGTCTATTTCAGAAACATCTGCCGGATCTGCGGGGGGTAATGCAGCTGCATGATCATTGAGCCATGCATTGCGGATCTTTAGTTGTGCAGCCGTAGGGTTGGGGATGAACCGCAACATATGCTTTCTTGTTTTATCAATTTTAACGGCTGGTGCAGACAACGTAATCAATTCCATAATTCCTTCTGCATTCTTGCGGTTCACTCTTATGTTTATCATATTGCCTTCTTTCAGCCCGGCGTATAATTGTGATGTTATAACAACCATGTTTTCTGAGGTCACCAGTGAATCATTGATGCTTACCAATTCATCTCCTTCCCTGTATCCAAGTTTTTCACCAAATGCATTCATACCCCTAAGTCCCACTTTGATCCTGCCCTCCGGAGTAGGATTTACCTGGATGCTGCCAATGGTGAATTCCCTGAAAGATTCCGACGGCAAATAATCTACTCCTGCAAGTGAAAAGTATTTTTCATAAGGCAGAGGCGAAGTGCCGGAAACATAATCAGTAAAGAAATTTTTTATTTCGGGGTAGGTCATCCCGGTAATAATATCAAACAATGCTTCATCTTCAAAGAATGAATCTTTACCGTATTTAACCGAGAGGTCATGCTTAAGGTTCTTTATTCCATATTGTGAGCCTGATAATTGCAATAACTGAAGGTCTAAGCAGGCAGAGATCAAAGCCCCCTTCATATACACATTCACATACTGCTGAGCCCATTTGCCGGCACTCTCTTTACTCAGTTCTGTAAACGAAAGCGTGTCTTTAAAATAAGAACGGGAGTAATTTATTTTTTGTGCAAGGGTTTCAAGGAACTGTTCAGGCGTTTTTAAACCCGACCAGACCTGCACATGGTGTGCCGTATATTCCGTACTGCCTTCATACAGCCATACGTGCCTGGAAAGTACGGTCTCATTAAAGTTGAATTCTTTTACTTCTCTTGAACTGATGGTAAGTGGTGTAACAATATGAAAGAATTCATGAGAGGATATGTCCACAACATTTTCAATGATCTTTTTTTCAGGTTCTTCATTCAGGCTGTAAAAAGAAGAGTAGGAATGTTCCCAGGCCCCGGTGATTCCCACTTTTTTCTGCTCCCCGTTAAAGTAATAGATAAAAGCATATTTATCCACCGGTAATTTGCCACCCAGGTAATCTTTGGAGCCCTGTAGTAATTTATTAAGATTGGCGGCAATGAATTTTGCAGTGACCTTCTTATACGGTGAATACACGGCTATCAAAACTTCGGCATTTCCTACCTTAATAGTAGTGGTGTCCGGCAGGGAGTACATAATGGGAGAATCATATAAATGATCAGCACTTTCACAAATAAACGTATCGCCGGATGTATTGGTTTCAACCGGCTTTAAACCGGTGGCGGCATAAAAACCCTCAGGCCTGGTAAACGATATTTCAAAAGGTATCTTTTTCATATCTTCAAAATAACCGAACAGGCCGGGTGTATTGATCACAAAATTTTTACCGGCCTCAAAACTGGTGCCGCACATGCTGTATACCATATTACTGATGGTTGCATCCCAGGTATCTTCTACATTATAGCTGATACGGTAAATGTTGTTTGCTTTTTTAATGGTCCAGCCGTTATCACCGGATGCTGAAACAGGCAGCTCCTTGTTGTTTTTATCAAAGGCTTTCAGGTTATGTACATACTTGCCGTAATTACTGTTCATATAAGTGCCGGGTACAATTTTAGGCAGGTAAAATTTGATCTCTTTTTTTATTATTACCGGGCAGATCAGGTCAACTATAAGCTCATCATCTGTTACCTTCGTTAGGTCCACATGGTATTTATAAACGGGCTGTGCAATAACCTGTAACGCAATTATTAAAACTAAACTGCAGCAGGATATACATTTAAAAAGAAAGGATCTTTTCATGACCATAATTATATATTCACTGTAAAGAAAACCATTTTTTTAAATAATCGCTTACCGTTCCTACATCTAAAGGGCAGGAAAGAGAAGGTATATACCATTTTGAAAAGGGTCACTTTAATCCCATGCGCATGGCAACCATGTGTTTGGTAAATCCGGCCTTTTGATAGGCTTTGATGGCGGGTCCATTATCCTGGTATACATCCAGCCTGAGTTCAGTAATATTTTGAGATACTGACCATGCAACCAGTGTATCAATGATCATTTTATTTACGCCTTTTCCACGGTGGGTAGGCACTACATACATAAAACCGAGGTAAGCATGGTGGGCATGCTGAAGGTAAGGCTTTGCATTTTCAATACGGGCATAGCCACAGCCAATTATGTTTTTTTCAAATTCAACAACTACTAATTCTACATCAGGTGCTGTAATCATTTTTTCAATTTCATAATAGTAGGTGTGGCCTGTTTTTAATGTAGGATCAAAAGGCCTTTCGGCAGTTATTACACCCTGTTCAAAAACAAGCAGGGTATCCAGGTCATTCAATGTGGCTTTTCTTACAATCAAGTTTTTCATTTTAGTATTTACTGCTATTGCTGATATCAAAAGTAAAATTATTACCCGTGTTGCAGGTAATAATTAATGATCTGTTTATGAACCCCCGGAAAAAAATAAGTGCGGTAGAAATATCTCCCGGCGTATGAAAGTGTCCTTCTGTCAGAGCCACCCGGATTTCCTGAAGAAAAAATAAAGGGTGGTGCAAATAGTGATCGTTATAAAAATGACCACATAATATCCATAATGCCATTGCAGTTCGGGCATAAATTTAAAATTCATTCCATAAAAACCTGCCACCATAGTGGGAACCGCAATAATGGCTGCCCACCCGGCAAATTTTTTAGATACATCGCTTTGTGCAATGGTGATAAGAGAAAAATTTGCTTCCATAGCGCTGTTCAGCAGTTCACGGGTATCGTCCACCATTTCATTAATGCGTATCACATGGTCATACACATCCCGGAAATAGGGCCTTGTTTCTGCAGAAATACATTTGATATCAAAACGCATCAGACGGTTACAAATATCAACAAGGGGAGATACGGCTCTTTTTACTTCCAGTAATTCCCTTTTCAGGTCATATATCTGTTCGGTCGTTTCCCGGCTGGGTTTTTCTTTGAAAATTTTTGTTTCTATCGATTCCAGTTCCAGTTCCATTTCATGTACAACAGGAAAATAGCGGTCAACAAAAAAATCCATGACAGCATATAATACGAACCCCTGCCCCTTTTTCATCAGGTCAGGTGTGGATTCGCAACGGGCCCTCACCTCGGTATACGGCACATTGGAACCATGCCGCACCACAACTATAAAATTATCACCAACAAAAAAATGTGTTTCGCCAAATTCGGTATGATGTTCCTTGTTCGTTTGTGCCGTACGCAGTACAACAAAGATCGAATCGGCATATTGTTCCACTTTAGGCCGTTGGTGTGCCAGGTGCGCATCTTCAACAGCAAGCTCATGTAAATTAAATTCCTTTTGTACCTGGTTTAATACTTCTTCTGAAGGTTCGTGCAAACCGATCCATACAAACTGATCATCCTCTTTTAAAACCTGGTGTACATTATCGAGGTGAACATCGGCGATCCTTATGCCTTCAGCATAAGTAGCACAGTTTACAATTTCTTTCATATAATCCCGGTTATAAAGTAATGCCTGCGGTTAGATTACAATATTGAAATTAGCGATTTATCCCGTTATAATAATATTACCTTTTCGTAATTTTACCTATGGTTGATGTTTAAGAAACAGGGCTGTTACAGGCTGAAATATACGGTCTTTCGGTAGTTGATAAATTTAGCAGGGTATTTGCTATACAGGGAATGATCAGGTTCTATATGATAAATATCACCAACTTAAATCAATAAATATGAAAACCCTTTTATTAATTTCATTTTCTCTCATCATTGGGCAGGCAACCCAGGCCCAGTTAAAAGCAAAGGCCAGTTGCCCTCTGTTTAAAGTAGATGTAATGGACGGGAATGTAAATGAGTTGTATCCCAAATCAGCGATCGAAGAAATTAAAACCATCTTTCCCTGTTTCACCGGAATAAAAGAGAAAGATTCCATCTCCAGCTGTGCCGGTGTTTTTTTTAATGACAAGGATATACATTTTTATACCACCCGTAATTATATTGAGATAGGAGAACACTTCAAAGGCAAAATAACACCGGCATTGATGGGGGTAAGCCGTACCGGTCTCTTTAAATTACTGGGAAGTCCTAAACTAAAAGACAGTAACTGGGATGCTTTTCAAATGGGATATGGTACCCTGGTATTATATTATAATAAGTCAGGCAAAATAAATAAACTGCAGATAAGCAGTAAAAGTACTGATGCACTAAAGCTTTGTGAGTAAGGAGTAAGCTTTTATAAATGACGGTAATACAGGATCAGAAATAGATAACATTAAATACACGAAATAATATTTGATCCAATACATTTATTTTTTTACTCAAAAGCATGGTTGGTTTTTAAAGTAATTATCAGGCTGCTATTCGTTGTAAAATTACTTTACAGGGTATGCCTGAGGTAACCTTTATCATATGGCTTTTATAGAGCGGTATGGCAAAAAAATCTCCGGGCATAAGTTGATTAACTTTCCCCTCTACAATAATATTACAGGTGCCTTCTACAATCAGGAATCTTTCATATTCATGGTTATGAACCTCCTGGGGCGCATAATCCTTTATCCAGACAATGGCGGTAGTTGCTTCCGGGGTATAACCGATAATTTTTGCAAAAAGGGTGTCAGCACCCTGCAATACCATATCATTCCGGTGCAGCCAAATGGTATAATCTTCTATAACCGAATTTTCATTTAACATGGGTGGATAAGTAACCGGTTCCCCGCTTTTTATTCTTTCGGAATAATCAATGGTTGCCATTAAAAATGGTTTTATTTCCGGTTTTGGCTCAATCGCATTTTCCAATGCATAGGTCTCCAACGCTATGGCAATTGTTTCTATTTCCAGCCGTATTAGCGGATCAGCAGCGGCCATCTTTTCAACCTCTGTAATTTCGCTGGGACTGGCATACCCTAAAACATATTGTTCCAGGATACCTGAATCTATAAAATCTTTACTGGACATCATACCACTTTTAGTTCTTGTATATTTTTGATTGCCTTTCTTAAATTTATTTTCAATTCATTAACTGTAATATTCATAGCTGCTGCTGCATCATTAACGTTTAATCCTTTATAATAGATCAGATCGAATACGGTTTCACTAAATCGGTGGTCTTTGAAACGTACTGGTTTTATTTTATCATAAGCCGATTGACGGGCCATATTTATCATCCAGGTAAAAAGTGAAGTTTTTGAAGGATCGAAAGTATCAATTTTATCCCTGATACTTAAAAAGCTTTTATGCAAAATATCTTCAGCCATCTCTTCGTTGCCGGCTATCCGTGTGATGATACCCATTAGTGCAGGGGCATATTTACAGTACAACAAATCAAGTGACTGCTGATTGCCTTTTTTTAAGGAAACCGCCAAACGTTCATCTTCATTCATCCCGAAGGAATTTAGCACATTTAATTAGAAAAGATTAGTAGATCAATCAATACAATTTAATTGACAAATATAAATAAAATACCTTTTACTGGTTCTAAAAAAACAGCATTTTCCAACTGCCATTTAGTTCATGTAGCATTGATTATTTTTAATTTTACAGATTTCGGCAAAGAGTAATTTAAGACAGGGCTGTGGGAATGCCTGTTTTTTTTATGATTCGTGAGCCGGTAAGGGGTTGGGGGGGTATGCTGATTTTAAAATCGTATCTTGATGCCGTTATTAAAAAATGACTCCCTTTGCCAGAACCAGCTTTGCAAAAAAATAAATTAGGGTTATGGACAAGTACCTCGCTTGTTACCGGTAATATGATTGGTGCCGGTGTTTTTTTAATGCCAGCCGCATTAGCCGCTTATGGCAGTATTAGTTTATTAGGCTGGGTATTTTCTTCCATTGGTGCTTTTTTACTTGCAAAAATTTTCAGTCACCTCAGCAAAATGATGCCCAGGGCAGATGGCGGGCCTTATGCCTACTCAAAAGAAGGGTTAGGAGATTTTGCAGGATTCCTGGTGGCATGGGGTTACCTCATTTCTACCTGGACCACTAATGCAGCGATCGCCGTAGCTTTAGTGAGTGCATTGAGTACTTTTTTTCCGGTACTTGCCGGCAATGCTCTTGCTGCTGTGTTGACCGGCCTGGGTACCATTTG
>JANOGE010000040.1:0-9801 GCA_031414035.1 Chitinophagaceae bacterium
TGTATGTTGGAGATTGTGCGCTTATTCCTGTGAACAACCCCGGAAACCCTATCCCGGGTCAATTCCCATATGCCGGCACACATAGCAATATAACCTCTTATACTTACCAGGTTCCTATATCAAAGATCCCGTTTGGTAGTTGCGGATGTATTGCAGCACATGCTGTTGTTAAGCAATTGAATAGTTCAGGTGGAACTATTCAAACGCAAACAGGCTGGGGCCAGGGTACCCTTATTAATTTAGCAGGAGGTAACTGGGGAATGAAATTTGATTATTGCAGTTGCGAACCTCTGTAAAATTATTTTTAGAAATTCAATTAAAACGGCACAAATTTGTGCCGTTTTTCATTTCATCTACCTGTTAAAATCTTCTTAAACAAAGTCTTTGATTTTGTTGTTACGAATCAATTCGTATTTTTGATCTCTAATAAACCTTTCATGAAAAAAATAATTACTTTTTTATTTACAGTGGCATCGGTTGCAGGTTATGCACAGCCTAAGCTTTTAACACAAGCTACCATCACTACCAAAACCACCATTGTTTCGCCGGAAGGTGATGATAATGCACAAACCACTACTTCAGGTCCCGGTGGCGAAGAAGTGAGGATCGTGCGATTTGGCGGCGATGGTGAAACCAAAACCACTACCTGGTTAAAGAATGACCTGGTAAAAACATTTTCGGAAAGTGAAATGGGAAGAAGTACCGTGATCAGGGATATTGGTAAAAAAATGACCACCACCATTATGGAAATGATGGGAAGGAAAAGCGGATTTTATGCAACGGATGAGGACCAGGAAATAATGCGAAAGCGGATGGATAGCATGATGAAAAGCAGGGGCGGACAAAATGCTTCTTTTGGAGGAGGGAATACAGCTGCCGTTTATTCAATTGTTTATATTGATGAAAGTAAAAAAATAGCTGGCTATGCCTGTAAAAAGGCATTCGTGATAGGTACCCGTTCAAACGGCAAAGTGGATACTACAACCGTTTGGTACTGCCCCGATTTTAAAATGCAAAACTTACCTAGTACCGGTGGTGCCGCCGGTGGTTTTGGTGGTTTTAATGTAACAGCAGGCTCAAACGGGATGGAAAATTTAAACGGATTTCCATTGCAATATGAAAGAAATATGAACCGTGGCAGAACAATGACGGTGCAGGTTACAAAACTGGTCATTGACAAAGACATTGCTGATAAAGAATTTGACCTGCCAAAAGATATAGAGATAAAACCTATGAAGGATATGCAGAATGGCGGCCCGGGTAATGTACAGTTCAGGGTTGGAGGACAACAATAATTCACTATATGAAAGAACCTCCTGCAGCCATGCAGAAGGTTCTTTTAAAAAATTGATACGGTGTTATAATTTATCTACTTCTGCTTTTTTCTTTTCGTATTCTGCAGCCTTCTTCACATCGCCGGTTTGTTTACAGGCCGTGCTTAAGATATCCAGTACCTGTTTATAATTTGCCTTATCTGAAGCTTTGTATGTTTTTAAAGCAGCATATAATTTTACCGCCTCTTCGCCAACGGGAATACATTGGGCCAACGAAGATTTACTTTGTGCCATCAGCTCATTTTTCTTTTTTACATCTTCGGGTTTTGTGCTTTTTATTTTCTGAGCATCATCCGTTAAATCAAATGAATTATTATAATAATGATTGGTCAACAGCACATTGGCATCAACGGTAGAATTAATAGAAATTGCCTTAATTAATAACTCCGGAATTTTCTTCTTATAAGCTGAAACATCCCTGCCCTTTAAATCTGTTCCAAATACAAATTTATTCAGTTCGATTGCATAATTAAAATGAACCTGGTAATTGGAAGGATAGCTTACCATCAATTCATCATATTTTTTAAACAGTTCTTCATTCTCCAGGCCTTTAACGGCAAACTCAATGCCTACTGCATCCCAGTATGGATCAGTGGGATAATGTTTTTTTGCCCTTTCCAGGTATTTTGTAAACAATTCCTTATTATCTTCTTTTCTATACTTTTTTATCATTTCATCGTAGGCATCCGCATATTTTTCATCTGCCAGGTCGGCATCAGCTATTTTTTTAAAATAGATCAATGCCTCATCTTTTTTCTTCAGTTCATTTGCCAGTACAGCAAGGTTCCAAACTATATCCGTGTCATGGGCTGCAAATTTCAGCCCCTTTGGACCATCCAGATTATTGGAAACCGTATAATCATGTATGTCAAGCGTATTTTTAAACAGTTCATACGACTCCGGGTAATTTTTTTCATTGTACGTTTTTACACCCAGGTCATAATTACTGTAATACAAATTGTAAAGGGTAGAATTACTTTCTTCCTTAGTTAAAGGAGCCTTCGGATCAAGTTCTGCATACTTTTTTAATGCACTATACGATTCCTGGTTCAGGGCCTTACTCTCCGCAACCGGCTTTGATGCTACCCTTGCCAGGCTACTGTAAATAAAAGCTTTATAATACCAGCCATCGGCTTTGGCTGCATTTTTTGCATCCGCCATGTATTTGTCTATTTCAGGTTTTGCCTTATCAAACTGCATCAGGATGATCAGTTTTTTAACGTCCTCTAAACCCTGGCTGCTGCTAAACAATGCGGAAACCAGTAAAATAATGAGTAAGAAATACTTCTTCATGCTTTTGTTTATTTAGGGGTTAAAGATATTAATTATTGTTTAGGTAGATGATATTTACCCTTGTTTTTCATAAATAATGCCACAATTTACCGGGTATTTTTTTTGAAACAGGCTGGCACTATAATCGTAACTTAAACTGCCGTAAATTACAGCCTCATTCTTAAACCTTGATATCTCAGAACAGTATACAGCAAATTCTCAGCCGCATAGATATTGTGGAAATAGTAGGATCGTTTGTTAAACTTAAAAAACGGGGTACTAATTATTTGGGGCTTTGCCCTTTTCATAATGAAAAGACCCCTTCTTTTACCGTGTCCCCGGCCAAAGAAATATATAAGTGCTTCGGTTGTGGCCGCAGCGGTAACAGCATTAGCTTTTTAATGGAGCAGGAAAAATACAGTTATGTGGAGGCCCTGCGATGGCTGGCTGCCAAATATAATGTAGAGATCGAAGAAACGGAGACCAGCCCCGAATATAAACAACAGCAACAGGTTGCTGACAGTTTATATATCATCAATAATTTTGCACAAAAATTTTTCAGTGATGCATTGATGAAGACCGAAGAAGGACAGGATATTGCACTAAGCTATTTAAAAGAAAGGGGATTCCGGGAAGAGATCATTCATAAATTTCAATTGGGATATAATAGTGAGGCAAGAGATGGCTTTACAAAAGCAGCATTAGCCGCCCAATTCAGTCTTGACTATTTGCAAAAAACGGGATTGGTTAATGTACGTGATGGTAATGCGTATGATAATTACCGGGGAAGGATCATCTTTCCCATCCACAACCAAAGTGGAAAAGTATTGGGCTTTGGTGCCCGGGTCATTAAGAATAATGATAAAGCACCTAAATACATCAACAGCCCCGAAAATGAGATCTATATAAAAAGCAAACTTCTTTATGGTTCCTATTTTGCCCGGCAGGCCATTGATAAGGCCGATGAATGTTTACTGGTGGAAGGGTATACCGATGTAGTAAGCCTGCACCAGGCAGGGATTGAAAATGTGGTGGCAAGCGGCGGTACTTCCCTTACACCCGACCAGTTACGCCTGATAAAAAAATATACCGGTAACCTCACGATCATATATGATGGTGATAGTGCCGGTATCAAAGCTGCCCTGCGTGGGCTTGACCTGGCGCTGGAAGAAAGCCTGAATGTAAAACTGGTATTAATACCCGATAATGAAGATCCCGACAGTTATGTAAATAAACTGGGCACGGCTGCCTTCATTGATTTTATCAATACCAATAAAAAAGATTTTATTTTATTTCAATTGGGGATCGCTTTAAAGGATGCAGGCAACGACAGTACTAAAAAAGCACAGGTAGTAAACCAGATAGCAGAAACCATTTCAAAAATTAATAAGGCAGAAGATTTTACCAGGCAACAGGATTATATAAAACAATGTTCTGAAATTTTAAAGATAGAAGAAACCGGATTACATGCTTTGGTAAATAAATTCATCAGGGAAAAAGTAAATAAAGAAGAAAACAGAACGAACCGGGAGCAACGGTTTGCCGAAGAACAAATAAATACTGAACACAGCGGGGAAATGGAGCATGATGCCCTGCAGCTTTTTAATAAGGATGAAATGCATGAACAGGCTATGATAAGAAGCCTTTTGGAATTTGGCATGAGAGACTGGAACCCATCTGGCGGAGAGGCAGGCAAAGAACAGAAAGTGGCCGATTATATTTTTAAAGAGTTAGAGGATAACCAGCTGGAAGAACTTATCGACAATAAAGAACTGGTAAGGGTTTTACAAACCTATAAAGCATGGTATTTGGCAGGAATTGAACCAACGGCTAAAAATTTCCTGTATCACGAAGACCTGCAGATGAGCGCACTGGTGGTCAGTATCATGGACTTTAATTACGAAATAAGCCCCAACTGGAAGGAACATTTTGAAGGTCATATTCCAACACGGGAAGAATTATTTGCCGAAGAGGTTTTTTCTACACTTAATTATCTCAAGCTGCGTAAAATAAAAAGGCTGATGGATGAGAACCAGCGTGATCTTGAAAAAACAAATGTTGCAGAGGATCAGATGATGCTGGTGCAAACACACCAGCATCTTAAGCAAATGGAAATTGAACTGACCAAGCAACTGGGTACGGTAATTTTCAGGTGATCTTTTAACAAACTCAGGACTTTTGTGCAATAGCTTTTGCAGGCCTCCATTTCTTCAAGCCCAAATAAATGGCAAATACCATCAAAAGCAAAGGCCATACAGATACCAGGCCAACAAACAGGTCTGCTATTAAACCTCCACCGGTTTTAAAAGCACCGGTTAGTCTTGTATAAAATGATGGAGCGCCGTCAAACGGCCTGTATCCGTTAATGGGCTGATAAAAAGTAAGATTAATGGTGCTGTAAGCGGATTGACGCGAAAGATATTCCACACGCCCGGCTGCAGATTCAATTTCTTCCTGAATGCTGTTTATCTCATTTTGTACCTGCAGTACTTCTTCCATATTTTTGGATTGCTTTAAAAATTCCAGGTATTTGATCCGCATCTGTTTTTTTGCTTCCAGCCTTGACTTTGTGTCAACCACTTCGCCGGTAACATCTTCGGTGCTTACCTTTCTTTCCAAAACTTTTGCATCATCGCCGGGTAATTGATTCATCATGGTTTCGAATTGCGCAACCGGAACTTTTATAGATATATCTGTTTCTGTTTTTTCTTCGGAAAGATTCTGTTCTTCCTGTGCAATATACCCTCCAAACTGTTTTACGGTTTTATGAACATTATCATTATATTTTTTGAAATCTTTTACCTCAAGCCGGAGTGTTGCCGTCCTGATTATTTTTTTGTCCCAGTCAGGGTTTGCGGCATCTTTTACCGGTATTGGTATGATCCCTGAATCGGTTGATGTTAGCGGGAAATTCCCAACGGGAATTTTTTGTTTTTCGTTGCTGCCGTTTTGCTGTAAGGGTGGCTTTTCTGCAACATCATCCTTTAGATCAGTGATTGTATATTCTGATTGTTTACTTTCCCTGTTGCAGGAGATGAGCATTGAAAAAATGAAAAGCGTAATAATAAAGCGTTTTACTTTCATAACAATGAGTTTAGATGTATTAGATACTCATTGATACGAATTGCATAAAAATAGTAACCGCAGGCAAATGTTAAATGAAAACAAATGGGTCAGAATAATGAATAAGTAACAGGGAATAACGAATGCTGATATTTTTTCTGATCTTCATTAAATATTCCTGTTCGATATTTTTTACTTCTCACCTGCCAGCTTCATGATCAGTTCCCATTCTTCGGGCTGAACCTTTTGTACACTTAACCTGCCCAGCCTTACCAGGTCCATATTTGCAAATCGATGATCGGCTTTTAGTACGGATAAAGTAACCGGTTTCTTTAATTTTTTATGGGCCTTTATATCCACCGCCACCCATGCATCCAGGTTTGTGGTAGGGTCCTGGTAAGCTTCTTTCACAACTTTGGCGATGCCAACGATCTCAACCCCATCATTGCTGTGATAATATAATACTTCATCCCCATTCTTCATGGCCCTTAGATTGATACGGGCCGCATAATTGCGTACACCGCTCCAGCAGGTCTGTTTATCGTTTACCAATTGATCCCAACTGTAAACCGAGGGTTCTGATTTTACTAACCAATAAGACATGTCAATTAAAAATTAAAAATTAAGAATTATGAATTAAGAATTAAGAATTAAGAATTAAGAATTTAAAGTGCAGACTCAAATCCAAAAGTAGAGATATTATCCGGCCTGGAAAATTAAGCGCAGGGTTTGCTGAAAATTAAATTATGTCAAGCTAAATCCAACTTCACCCATATACCGTAACTGTATCCGTTGTCAACCAGGCGACAGAAAAAAGAAAATCATTCATCTAAAAAAAATTACAATGAAAAGAAAAAAATTATGGCTGACAGTCTTTGCTGCAGCAACACTCATCACCGGCGGGATCATCTATGCAGCGGACCACGTAGATACTCCGGCCGTTACCGGTCAGTCATCCGACATTACCGACCTGTATGTTTTCAGGGCACAGGACCCCAACAACCTCGTATTTGTAGCCAACACCCAGGGTTTAATGGCACCGGGCAGCACGGCTTCTGCCAAATTTGACGAGAACACCGTTATTGAATTCAACATTGATAACAATGCAGATAATATGGAAGATCTCGTTATTCAATGTAAGTATGATGCCGCCTCAAACAGCATGCAGGTTTATGGTCCCGTTTTACCTTCCGAAAAAGGAACCCGCAGCAAACTGGAAGGAAATGTAACCACTTCTGCTGTAGTTACCGCTTATGGTGCAGCTGGTCCAACAGTTGGAACCGGCACAACAGGCATTAAAGTTTTTGCAGGCCCCAGGGATGATCCGTTCTTCTTTGACCTGAACCGTTACAAAGGAATTCTTGCCGGTACATTTACGGGTTTTGCAAACCCCGGTACAGATACTTTTGCCGGAACCAATGTGTTGAGTATTGTAGTTGAAGTTCCCAAAACTTTATTGAACAGTACTGGCAATATTAATGTATGGTTAGAAACAAAAAAGAAAATATAATTCATCAGCCTGCTTTTCCTAAGGTCTCTGTGAGCAGCAGGTTAAAACAATTTAAATTTAAAACAATGAAGACAACAATTAAATTAATAGCGATCGTACTGGGAAGTACACTGATTGCAACATCCTGCAAAAAAGATGATGACGACATTACCCCACCTGCCCCAACGGTTTATTACCAGCAGCAGGACCAAATGGGAAGGCCGGCCATAAATACGGTGTTCAATGTATCGGCAGCTGATAAAGATGCATTTAATGTAACTACTCCTGCAAATATGAATGCCGCTTTCCAGACCAAATTTCAATCGAGGTTGCTGGCACTTAATCCAGGTTATACCACTAATGCATTAGGCCAAACAGCAGCACAGCTCACCGGCTTACTGGCTACTGATGTTTTGGGTGCATCTACAACAGGTGTTACTACTTTCTTTGATGGTGTTAATGTCCTTACCGGAAGAGCATTGGCTGATGATGTGATCGATGTGGAGTTATTACTTATTTTTGGTGGCCCCATGGCTACAAGTAACCCCGGTTTAACGAAGGACAATGTGAATGCAAATGATAAAGCCTTTTTGGCATCATTCCCTTATTTAGCAGCTCCTTTCTAATTCCAGACAATACGTAACAAAAAGCGAAGAGGAAATTCTTCGCTTTTTTGTTTCAAACATTAAATCCAAACAGTTTCTTAAATCGTAAATAAAACCGAACAGTAATTTAACCGGTTAAACATAAAACGGCATAGCAGCCAAATGAAACAGATTGCTTTATATCTCATTCTCTTTTCGTACAGCATGGTAATGCTGAAGCCGGTATCACCCTATATTTCGGATGCCGTTGCACATATCTTTTCATATACTCAACATATGGCAACAGTGCATTACGAAAATGGAAAAATGCATGTACACAAAGAAATAGTAAACAATGCAAAACAAAAAGAAACACAAAATGAAATCCCGTTAGCAAAAAAAACAAATACTTTAACCGATCATATTATCACAAAACAACCGGAAACTTCTGCTGGTTTAATCAAATCCCGGTGTTTTCAGTTGCAAACATCTGCTGCATTGCATTATAATCTTCTGGCGGCTGAGTATCCCCCTCCAAGGGCCTGATCCTTTACAATTCATCAATAATAATAACCTGTTAAAATAAATATTATCCTTTACCGGTTTTAATACCAGATTTTAGCGGTTACTGAACTCTTCATTAAATAATCAGGCTTAAAATATTTTATATGCAATTCAAATACATTGATATAATCATTGTGTTTACGCTGTTACTATCCCTATCTTTTTATAAGGCGCAGGCACAAAACACAATGCGGGGTACAGTGGTAGATGCGGTGAGCAGGCAGCCATTGGAATCTGTTTTAATAACAGATATCAACTCTCCATCGGTTAAAACCGCTACCGATGAAAACGGAAACTTTACGATAAGGTCAAAAGATAAAGTAACTGTTGCTTGTATCGGCTATAAAACTACCACTTTTACATTTACAAATAACGAAGCATACATTATAGCCTTGCAACCCGATGTGATCAATTTAAGAAACATTGTACTTGAAAGCAATGCTGCCACAAAATTCAGCACCATCAGTAAAATTGACCTGGATTTAAAACCGGTTAAAAACACACAGGAACTTTTACGGTTAGTGCCAGGTTTGTTCATTGCACAACATGCCGGGGGTGGAAAAGCTGAGCAGATTTTTTTGCGTGGCTTTGATGTGGATCATGGAACCGATGTAAAAGTATCGGTTGATGGAATGCCGGTGAATATGGTAAGCCATGCACACGGCCAGGGTTATGCCGATGCACATTTTATTATTCCGGAAACCATCAACAATATTGATTTTGGCGCCGGCCCCTATTATGCACAGCAAGGCGATTTCAATACCGCCGGTTATGTATCTTTTTCCAGTTATAAAAATATTGCCAACAGTCGCATACAGTTAGAGGCGGGCAGGTTTAATTCTTTTCGCACATTGGCCATGGTGGATCTTTATAAGAAAAATAAGGATAAACAAAGCGCCTATATTGCTGCTGATTTTAATTATACCGACGGCCCTACCCTTGCCAAGCAAATTTTTAAACGCCTGAACATTTTTGGAAAATACAATCTTTCCATAACAGATAATACAAAGCTTACTGCTTCGCTCTCTACTTTTACCAGCAAGTGGAATGCAAGCGGACAGGTACCGGACAGGGCTGTTGCCGACGGCACCATTGACCGCTTTGGCAGTATTGACCATACCGAAGGTGGCAATACCGAAAGGCATAATGCCAATCTCATTATATCACATCAGTTTAAAAATGGCGCCAATTGGGAGAACCAGGTGTTTTATAACCGTTACAAATTCAACCTGTACTCAAACTTTACTTTCTTTTTAAACGATCCGGTAAACGGAGATCAAATACAACAGGCCGAAAGCCGCAATATCTTTGGTTATGCAACCAAACTGAATCACAAATATTTTTTTTGCAATAAAACACTTTACTCAACGTATGGTGCAGGCCTGCTGCATGATGCAACAAAAGACAGCTAGTTGTCATATGTAGTGAGCCGTAAATTTTTAAGTGATAATAAACTGGGCGATATAAAAGAAACTAATGTTTATGCGTTTATGCA
>JANOGE010000041.1:0-2709 GCA_031414035.1 Chitinophagaceae bacterium
CCTCATCCATCTTGCGCCGCAGCCACCCGCAATCCCGGCACTGCAGATCCTCATACGTCAGCACCCGCACGGGAGTACAATATATTTTCCACTGCCTCCCAAAATACTGAAGAGTATTTTTTCTGCTGCCCTTCCCTGGTGCGTAGGTATTACTATTGGCATACCGGTTATGTCCTGTATGGTTTTTTCAAAACGAAAAAAACTGGGACTTCCTGCATATGATTCATCACCCTGCATAATACCGGCCCACTGGTTACTGCTCATGGCACTGGTGCCACTGTCGGTCAATAAGTCAATAAGTACATCAGCAGAATGAACGAGGAAAGGGTTATAAAAAGCTTTTTCTAAAATTAATTTTCGTTCTTCTTTTGTGTTGAAATAAATGGGTTCGACAGATTTGATCCGGAACGGCTCTATAATGGTTTGCATACAATAAATAGTTGAATAATGAGATCAGGAAATGGGCTGAATATCTGATTGGATGGACAGGAAAATTATGAAGGACGGCTGATGATATTTTTCCAAAGTTGCATGGAGCAAATTTAGTTTCAATAACGGAAGATTTGTATGATATTGGTCATGTTATAAAATGATGAAGACTTCAATCTTTAATAAAAAAAATCCGGGGAATTAACCCCGGACCATAAAGTACAAATCAGATTTCCTGGAAATATTGGTTTTGGGTTATATAAAAGCGGGAACTGGTTTTAACATATCAATTCAGCTTAGCCTGTTGTGACAGCATTTTCTCAGCCAATGGAAAAAGTAAATTATTCTCCAGGTGAACATGCCGGTGTAGATCTTCTTCAAACTCCTTTAATTCGGCAAGGCATACCTGGAAAGTTGTACAGGCATCTGTTGGCGGGGTATAGGTATTTGTAAGTTCACGTATCTTATACAATATATTACCTGCATGATCATGTTCAAGCTCCATAGCCTGTATAGGGGTTACTATATATCCATCATTTAGGTTTCTGTGTTGATGGGAATCATTTAAAGCCGCCACTTCTTTTATACGTGGAAATAAGATCATTTCTTCCTTCTGCATATGTGCTGTCATCTCTTCATTAATTTCTTTAAATAAACAGAAAACTTCTACCATATACGGAAAACGTTCACCATGCTTGATCGCAACTTTCTCCAAATGTCCGAGTATGGTTGGCATGATTTGTTTTACATAAAAATGATGATGAATAAGGATATAACTGATCAGTTGTTCGGCCGTCATTTCCGTAAAAGGCATTTTGATGCTTTGAGATGCTGTTGTAGTTTTTTCCAACTCCTGTGTAAGAGATTCAATTGAAAGCCCTTTTTCATTACAGGCATCGGCCAGGGTTCTTTTTCCTTTGCAGCAAAAGTCAAGATGATATTTTTCAAGTACCGGAACGGCAAAGTGATTATTGGTTACAATGTTTGCAAGTGTTTGTTGGGCTATATTTATCATATTTATATTTTTTACAAAGTTGGCCTTGTAAATAACAACAAACTGTGATTGAAATCACTTTTTAAAAATATTTATTTTCGGTAATGCCATCAATATGGCTCCGGTAAACAGCATTGTGGCTGAACCAAGCAGCATTTCATTAATGAAAGGTATTGATGTATAAGTTATTGCGGCAACACCCTGTACCATCAGTAAAACTTCATTCAGTATAACAGCACCGGCAAAAATAAAAATACCTCTTACGGCCCATTTGTTTAAATAAAAATAGTCTTCAGAAAACATAGAACCCAAAAGGAATAAAGTAATAACCCCCAGCAAAACAAGGTGCAGGTATCCAATTACAATGGGCCTGAAACCAAAAGCCAGGTCGCTTAACGAAGGAATGGTAGAGCCCAGTTGTAAAAACAGTTTTGCAGAAAGGGCAACAGCTGAACATGCCAAAATATATTTTGATGTTGTTGAAATATTTGGTTTCAACCTGTTCCAGTTTTTTCTGATCAGATTAACAAACCATATCCAGCCAATGAGCTGTGCAATGGCAGATATGATGACCAGTAGATAAACCCAAACAGGAATGTTCATCCATAATGCTGATAAAAAATAAGCAGGAACAACGGCAAAAGCAAAAAGCCTGAATATCTTCATCAGTGCATTTTCCGAAACAGCATGCCTGCTTAGGAATGCCGTAAATAATCCCATACAGGCAAAGAAGAACCAGCCATTGTATTGAAAATGCAGGTAAAAATATTCTGCTGCCAGGTACCCCTTTTGATGGATGACTTTTGCCACCATCATAATGGTTAAGGCAAAGGCTCCCAGGGAAGAAAGGGCATTAAATAGCACTGCTGCTTTAAACCAGGAATGTGTTGCAGAACCTGTACCCCGTTTATTCAGATCCCGCCAGTACATAAATGCAAAGGCATAAGAAACAAAAATAGATGCTGTTGAAAATATGATGGAAAACAATCCGTAACCTTCTATGGGAAAGGCAATCAACATACCATATGCTGTAATAAGATTGGCATATAAAAGCCATTTGTACTTTTTATAAATACGATCTCCTTTTAGTTTTTCCAGGTAAGAAACAAGCAGGGCCATGATTGCCTGGGTGATCCAACCGGCAAATGCAAAATGCGAATGCCCGTGTAATAAATGTTTTTGATCAACAAAAGGGAGGGAATAAAGAATTTTATACCGTAAAACAACACCTATGGAAGCTACAATCAATAAATTAATCAGGGCAATTTTCAACCAGCGAAACAGTG
>JANOGE010000042.1:0-4821 GCA_031414035.1 Chitinophagaceae bacterium
GGCGTTCTCTGAAAAATCGCCCCAATAGTCATAAAAGATACCGGCCTGCATAATGACCATGGGAATGATCATCCATAGATGCAGGGTTTTATACTTTGTGATGTAATTATTCATAAGCGTGTTTAGTATGTTTCTCTCGCCTTTGTTGATGCCTGCCTGCCGGCTTTGCTTTTTTTCAGCAACGTCTCTTGCCTGTTTTGTGCTAAGGCCTAAGGACGTTGCGTAAGTTAACTAAATTTCGTTGACGCAACGTCCCTTGCAGGAGACGTTGCTGGGAAGAGGGCGTTCTCTGAAAAATCGCCCCAATAGTCATAAAAGATACCGGCCTGCATAATGACCATGGGAATGATCATCCATAGATGCAGGGTTTTATACTTTGTTATGTAATTATTCATAAGCATCTTTATTATGTTTCCCTCGCCGTTGTTGGTGTTCGTGCTGATGGAATGGTCAGCTGATCACAAGTACATTATTTAGCTTTGGTAAATGTAAGCAACATTTGTTTTTCAAATGCCGGACACAGTCCGGAAGATTTAAGCGGCATCAAGTGATGCTGCGGAACACTTGCGCCAGTGAGAGCAATATTTTCAATGTTTCTTTCAAAGCCCGAATAGTTGATCCTCCCTGCTTTCAACCGGTCTATAATTTTTGTGAAACCAACAATTGCATTTTCCGGGTTTTGTACAAAAATCTGAGCTGACATTAATTGTGACAGTACAGTGGTATCTCCTTTCAGTATTGCTTCCCGTTCTGCGTTTTCAAGTTATCTTATTATAGCTTCATCAGATTGTTGGGCGAATGAAAAATTACTCATCAAATCCACAAGAGCAATGAGAAACAAGAACCTGTTTTTTTTCATATTAAAAGCTTGAGTTGTGCCGATGTTGATGATAGTAAAGCTGCGTTGCTAATTTTCAACAATATGTTATTTAGCTTTTGTAAATGTAAGCAACTTTTGTTTTTTCCGCAGGATGCTATGCACAAATACCCCGATACAATCGGGGCAGATCTGGTTGGCATCAGGCGATTATGGCGGAATACTTACACCGGTGTATGAGCGTCCCAACGAAATGTCCATATAGATAATCCGCTGACAGGATCAACTAATTCACGAAGAATCCTGAATCCCAATTTTTTATAAAAAGAAACATTGGCAGGTTGTCCGGTTTCCAGGTAACAAGGTATATTGGTTTCGGCAGCTTTATCCAAAACAGGTAGTAATAATGACTTGCCGAGGCCTTTTCCCCGGAATGCAGGATCAACACCTACAACCATAGTGTACCAGTGAGGTTCGGGCATATCCTGTTTATGATAAGGCTCTATAAAATCCAGAGCAGCAAAAAAACGGCTCATGGGTTCTTCACCCACCAGTTCAGGAAGTCTATACAGTCCGCCGGCTTCAGCTTTTTCTGCTGTAACTTCTGTTTCCCCGGGTTTTAGCCAGACTGCTACTCCACCTAATTCACCGGCTGTTCTGTATACTTCTCCAAATTGTAAACCAAATTGTAAAATGCTTTTAAAGTGTAAGGGAGATTTCTCTTTTCGTTCCTGCTCATCAGGAAAAGTATAGCACTGTAACGGGTCGTTCATAAAGGCGTTCGACAATGCAATAGAGGCTGTATCTATTTCTGAAGGCTGCAGAAGCTGAATTGAATGATTCATATCTTTTTGTTTAAATTTTTTAGTTTGGCTAAAGTCAATACAAGTTTGCTTTTTTAATCTACAGGCTAAAGCCAGTAGCAATTCATAAGTCTGTGGCAATTAATTGTTGCCTATCTTGAATATTGCATTTGTTTAATTAAAAGCATTATGCTCCTGCTTTTGAATTGCCTCCAGCTTTAGCTGGAGGCATAAATAGTTTGAGTTCTTCCGGGCTTTAGCCAAAATTATCTGCAAATTTTTGAAATCCATATTTACTGATGAACTCATCATACTCCTGCTGAAATGTTTTGAGTTTGTGGTGCTCTTCCTGATTTTTTATATAATCCCTTACTTTATCTAAAACAGATTCTGAAACTGAAACAGCAAAATACTCATCCTGCCATTCAAATTTCTGTTTGGTTAATGCCTGTTTATTTATCCAGAAAGCAGATTCGCCTTTTATGAGCTGCATTATTTTCTCAATCGTTTGGTTGGTGCCAAGTGAAACAAGGCAATGGCAATGTTCAAAATGTCCATTTACAAAATCAATAAATATTCCTTGCTTTTTTGCATTAACTCTGATATGCTGCCAAACCTTTTGTCTTAACTCTAATGAATCGAGAGATTGTACCCTATTTTTGGTACTCCACACAAAATGAATATAAACTTTTATAAAAGGCATTTTCAGTTTGGCTAAAGCCGATTATGATTTGTTATTTAATCCACTGGCTGAAGCCAGTGGCAATTCAAAATAAACATAAACTTTTACAAAAGGAATATTTTTTTGGCTAAAGCCGATTGTGTTTTATTAATTAATTCACCGGCTGAAGCCAGTGGCAATTCAGCAGTAACAATTCAATAATGCATGCAGTTTCTATTTGATATGCTCAATATATTATATGGCACTCTGCTTTTGAATTGCCTCCAGCTTTAGCTGGAAATACAAGTTGATATATATTCCCTGGCTTTAGCCAAATTAGTAAAAAATATTCTCCGCTTCAATAAAAGCTCCCCAATGCTATGCTGTCAAAGTGATTGCGACCCTTCGTTCCTCAGGGCAGGCTGCACGATGATGCTATGAAAAACAAAGGCCGGTATTAAACCAGCCTTTGTACTATAAATGTAATGAATTTTATAACCCGTTTCTCGACTCCGCTCGAAACTGTTAGCATCATCCTTCGACACTTCGACTCCGCTCAGTGCTGCTCTGGATTCTTTACTTCACATATGGCGAGTTCGGGCTCTTCACAAACTTATTCAGCCACTGGTTCTGTTCCCAAAGCATGTGCAGTATATTTTCTTTGGCTGCATAGCCGTGGCTTTCAAAAGGCAGTTGCACAAAACGCACCGTGCCGCCGTGGCCCTTAATGGCATTGTACAGGCGTTCGCTTTGTATGGGGAAGGTACCGGGGTTATTATCGGCTTCGCCATGTATCATCAGCAGGGGTGTTTTTATTTTATCAGCATAACTAAATGGGCTCATGGCAAAATAAACTTCGGGTGCCTGCCAATACGTACGTTCTTCATTTTGAAAACCAAAAGGTGTAAGTGTGCGGTTGTAAGCGCCGCTGCGGGCAATACCTGCTTTAAAAAGAGAGGTATGTGCCAGCAAATTTGCGGTCATGAATGCACCATAGCTGTGGCCGCCAACGGCTACACGGTTGCGGTCGCCAACACCCATCTCTGCAATTTTATCAATGGCTGCTTCGGCACTCCAGGTAAGCTGGTCAACAAAATTATCGTTGGGTTGTTTATCGCCTTCACCAACAATTGGAAACTCGGTGTTATCCATAATAGCATAACCCTGTGTTGCCCAAAAAACAATGGAACCATAACCAACTCTTGTAAAAGTATATTTGCTGCCACGCAATTGAGCAGCATCGCTGGCGCTTTTAAATTCGCGTGGGTATGCCCACATCATTACTGGTAGCGGACCATCTTTTTCTTTATTGTATCCTTTTGGTAGGTACAGGTCGGCAGCAAGGTCTATACCATCTTTGCGTTTATAAGTAATTCTTTGTTTGGTAATGCCACGTAGGCCGGGTTGCGGATCGGGAAAATTGGTAATTACTTTTGCAGAATTATTTTTAAGATCACGCAAATAATAATTGGGTTGTTCGGTCTGGCTTTGTTTGTTGGTAACGATTGTCATTTTATCGTAATCCAAAACGGTGGTTACAGTTTCAAAATAAGGTTCTTCGCAACGCCAGAGCTGTTTTGTTTCTTTGGTATTAATATCGAATGTATTTAAAAAAGGCAGGTCGCCTTTTGCAGAAGCGCCATTGCCACGCATTACCAATTGTGAACCGTTAATGAGTTTTGCAACATTACGGCCGTATTTATTTTTTTCGGTCATTGGATTACCGGGGTCATTGTAAGCATCGTCGGTACTGCGGTCTACCAGTACTTCCATTTTGCCTGTTCCATTCAGCTTACTCATTTTTGTACGGTGTTTAGCTCTTGATCCTTCAGTAACAAAGTACATATCCGTAGTAACATCAGTTACGCCATACATGCGTTCCGGGGTTTTTACCAGTTCTTTTGGAGCTGTGGTAAAAGGTGCTGCCAATGTATATGCGGCATCATGATAATCCATTTTATTTTTTATCATGCCGCTGTCCAGTGGTTCTATCCATCTCACGGTTGATGGGGAATTATTCAACCAGCCATAACTGCGGGGTGCATTCAATACATTGTCGTTTCCTCTAGGGGCAAGTTCGCTGCTTGGTAATTTGGCCAATACTTTTATACTGTTTGCATTCATATCAGTTATCATCATAGTGGAATTAAATCCACCTGCTGTAACTAAATAAGAGAATGGTTTGTCAATTCTTTTAATGAGCAAATATTTTTTATCCGGTGATATATCTACACTGTTGTAAATAGCAGGGCTGCCTATCTTTGTTTCAACGCCATTGGTATTTTTTACAATCTGGGTAGTGGCATAAAACTCAAATAGTTTTTCATCAAAGGGAGATTTTATCAGGTCCTGGAAGGTAACGCTTGCTGCAACCTTACCCATGTTCTGTTGTACCACCGGGCCATTTGGCGCAATCGGTTTTTTGGGTGCCATGCTTAATGGTTTGTATACAGCGGCATAAAGCAGACTGTTGTTATCTATCCAGTCGAATGCAGCACTTAAAACTAAATTGACTGCTGACTTATTTACTTTGGTGGCTT
>JANOGE010000043.1:0-20950 GCA_031414035.1 Chitinophagaceae bacterium
TATTATTATAAACCACAAGGCTGCCCTGGGGACTGCTTCCATTTGCAGTACTCAAATCAATTTTTTTGGTATAAATATTTGTAGCAGGGTCCCACTCAAATATTACCCCTACACTATTAAGCCCACCTTCTTTTGTCATTCCGTACATTTTATTATTATTAACAACAAGACTACCAAAAGGCAAGCTTCCATTTGCAGTACTTAAATCAATTTTTTTGGTATAAATATTTGTAGCAGGGTCCCACTCAAATATTACTCCTACAGTATTGAGCCCGCCATCTACTGTCATTCCGTACATTTTACTATTGTACAAGACTAGGTCACCCGAAGGATAACTCCCATTTGCAGCACTTAGATCAATTTTTTTAGTATAAATGTTTGTGACAGGATCCCACTCAAATATTACCCCTTCGTTATTAAGTCCGCCACTTGATGTCATTCCGTACATTTTATTATTATACAATACCAGGCTGCCATAAGGATTGCTTCCATTTGCAGCGCTTAAGTCAATTTTTTTTGTGTAAATGTTTGTAGCTATATCCCACTCAAATATTACACCCCAATTATTAAGCCCACCCCATGTTGTCATTCCATACATTTTATTGTTATAGCTGATCATTGCAGAATTGCCAGGATTATTCCCAGGATTATCATAACCGAATGATTGCCTTAATTGAAGGTTAGAACCTGTAGAAGAGGAACTGATTATTGTACCAAAATTATGATCTCCACCATCTACAGCCGTGCCCCATAGCTGTTGAACACCCTGTGCCCTTACTTCAATATAAAATATACATGCCAGCAGCAATATGCTCAATAAAATTTTCTTCTTCATAAATAATGTTTAAGGGGAAAATACATTAACCACGTGTAATATATAAAGTCTTTTTAAAATCACCAATAGGTTTTATAACCCTTTTAAACTCGTTGTTTTCACTACCTTTGCACACTTAATTATACCTACAGATCGAAGAAAGATTATATGAGTGTTAAATACACAGAATATCAGCAACTTAACCTTCCTTCCATCGGCGAAGAGATCCTTAATAAATGGAAGAAGGAGAGTGCCTTTGAAAAAAGTGTAGAACTGCGTGAAGGCAACGAGCCTTTTGTTTTTTATGAAGGGCCCCCCAGTGCCAATGGGCTGCCCGGTATTCATCATGTTATTTCAAGAACATTAAAAGACCTGGTTTGCCGCTATAAGACCATGCAGGGTTTCCAGGTAAAACGTAAGGGCGGATGGGATACTCATGGTTTGCCCATAGAATTAGGGGTTGAGAAGGAATTAGGAATTACCAAGGAAGATATCGGCGTTAATATCTCGGTAGAAGATTATAATAAAAAATGCCGGGAAGTAGTAATGCAGTTTAAAGATAAGTGGGATGATATCACCCAGAAAATGGGTTATTGGGTCGACTTAAAGAATCCTTATGTAACCTTTGAAAATAATTATGTTGAAACACTTTGGTGGTGCCTGAGTGAATTATATAAAAAAGGATACCTGTATGAAAGTGTAAGTATCCAGCCTTATTCGCCAGCTGCCGGAACCGGTTTATCATCGCATGAATTAAACCAGCCGGGAACATATAAGGATGTGAAGGATACTTCAGCGGTTGCTATGTTCCGCCTCCCCAACCCCTCCGAGGGATGGGCTAATAAGCACCCGGCTATTATTAAAATCTTTTCTGCTATCGCAGAGTCTAAAGCCCTCTCCTTTGGAGAGGGTTTGGGTGAGGTCTTTTTTATGGCCTGGACGACAACTCCATGGACACTACCTTCAAACCTGGGTTTAACTGTTGGGCCTAACATTGATTATGTTTTAGTGCCGACATTTAATCCATATACTCATCTGCCTATCAATGTAATTCTTGCCAAAGCATTAGTTGGAAAATATTTTAAGCCTGAGGGAGAAAATGGAGACTTTGATAATTACAGTGCAGAAATAAAATTGCTGCCATGGAAAATTCTTATTGAATTCAAAGGAAAAGAATTAGAAGGATTAGTTTACGAGCAACTCCTTCCCTCCGAAGCAAATACTTTAGAAAAAATTCAGGAAATAACTCCGGGAGCTAAACCATTTAGAGTAATCCTTGGCGACTTTGTTACCACCGAAGACGGTACCGGCATTGTACATACAGCACCTGCTTTTGGTGCAGATGACTTCAGGGTAGGTCAGAAAAATAATTTAGGCATATTAACCCTGGTTGATAAGCAGGGAAAATTTGTGGAGGGTGTTGGAGAATTCAGCGGCCGGTATGTAAAAAATTACAAGGATGAAAAGGATTATGTTGACGTGAATATTGACATTGCCGTAAAACTGAAAAAAGAGAACCGGGCATTTAAAGTAGAAAAATACGAGCACAATTATCCCCATTGCTGGCGTACCGATAAACCCATTATTTATTATCCCCTGGATGCCTGGTTTATTAAAACCACTGCTGTAAAAGACAGGATGGTGGAATTGAACAAGACAATTAACTGGAAACCGGCCTCAACCGGTACCGGCCGTTTTGGTAACTGGCTGGAGAATATGGTGGACTGGAATTTAAGCCGAAGCCGATTTTGGGGAACCCCGTTACCAATCTGGAAAACTGAAGACAGAGAAGAAGAAAAATGCATCGGTTCAATTGAAGAATTAAACAACGAAATTAAAAAAGCAGCCGAAGTATTGGGTGGTGAAACCAACAGACATTACCTGCATGAAGGGATTTTAGATCTTCACAAACCATATGTAGATGAGATCACACTGGTAAGTCCTTTGGGTAAACCAATGAAACGTGTAGCCGACCTGATTGATGTCTGGTTTGATAGTGGCGCCATGCCTTATGCCCAGTGGCATTTTCCTTTTGAAAATGTAGTGGAATTTACCAAAAGTTATCCCGCCGATTTTATTGCAGAAGGTGTTGACCAGACAAGAGGCTGGTTTTATACTTTACATGCCCTTGCCTCATTATTAAAGGAAAGTATTGAAGAAGAATTGGCAAAACATCAATCTTCACAAAGTTCTTCTCCATTTCCTCCCCTCACCGGGGGAGATAGAGGGGGTCGGACAGGTGTAGCTTACAAAACGGTGGTAAGTAACGGCCTGGTATTAGATAAGAGTGGTAATAAAATGAGTAAACGACTGGGCAATGTGGTTGATCCCTTTGTTACCATTAATACGTTTGGAGCTGATGCCACCAGGTGGTACCTGATCACCAATGCATCGCCCTGGGACAGTTTAAAATTTGATGTGGAAGGCATTAAAGAAGTGCAACGCAAATTCTTCGGTACATTATATAATACCTACCAGTTTTTTGCCTTGTATGCCAATGTAGATGGCTTTGCTTTTAAGGAAAATTATATCCCGGTGAAAGAAAGACCTGAAATTGACCAGTGGATCCTGTCATCAATAAATACATTGATAAAAGCGGTACAGCAAAATTTTGATGAGTATGAACCTACGCAGGCTGGCCGTGCCATTGAGGATTTTGTGGACGCCCATTTAAGCAACTGGTATGTAAGGTTATGCCGCCGCCGGTTTTGGAAAGGGGAATATGAACATGATAAAATCTGTGCTTATCAAACCCTGTATGAATGCCTCGAAACTCTGAGTAAATTAATGGCCCCTATTGCTCCTTTTTTTGCAGACTGGTTCTTCAATAATTTAAATAATGTTACCCATCGCTTTGCAAATGAATCCGTACATCATACTGATTTTCCAAAAGTACATGAATTGGTTATTGATATTGACCTTGAAAAAAGAATGCAGCTCGCCCAGGATATATCTTCTTTAATATTATCCCTTCGTAAAAAAGTAAATCTTAAGGTAAGGCAACCGTTGCAAAAAGTTTTTATTCCGGCAATGGATTCCACAATGGCATCAAGGATAAAACAGGTGGAAGAGATCATAAAAGCAGAAACCAATATAAAAGAGATAGATGTTTTAGGAGCTGATAATGATTTTATTAAGAAAAAAGCAAAAGCCAATTTTAAGACCCTGGGAAAAAAGCTGGGTGTTAAAATGAAATGGGCAGCCGAACAGATCGCTGAATTTGACAATGCAACTATCGATATCGTCCTCAGGAGTGAAAATTATATCCTTAATCCGGGATATGCTAAGGGAGTGGAAGAGCCGGTTATGATTACTCCGGACGACCTGGAAATATCTACAGATGAGATACCGGGATATGAAGTAACATTAAAGGGTTCATTAACAGTAGCCCTGGACATTATAATTACGGATGATTTGAAAAAAGAAGGGGATGCCAGGGAATTTGTGAACCGTATACAAAATATACGAAAAGACAGTGCTTTTAAACTTACTGACCGTATAGATGTTATAGTATCTGAAAATGAGCGTCTTCAACCCTCTTTAATTCAATATAAAGATTATATTTGCGCCGAAATTCTGGCTGATTCACTGGCATTTTTACCGGTTATTACCGGTGGTATTGAAATTGAAGTGAATGATGTCTTATTAAATGTGAACGTACTTAAAAAAGGATAATAGTATGGCAACCAAAAAGAAAGCAGCTAAACCTGCAGCTAAAAAACCCGTTAAAAAGGCAGTCCCTAAAAAGGCAGTTGCTAAAAAACCTGTTGGTAAAAAATCTGTTGGTAAATCCAAACCTGCCCCCAAAAAGGCAGTAAAAGTTGTCTCTAAAAAGGTTATACCTTCTAAAAAGCCTTCAAAACCAGTGATCAAAGCAACATCCAAAAAATCGGTGATAAAACCTATGAAAAAGAAAATCGAAGTTAAAAAATCTGCAGCAAAGCCTGTTCCGGTTAAAAAATTACCCGTAAGGGCCATTAGTCCTTTAAAAGCTAAGGATATTAAAATTGTACCTGCAAAACCGGTAATACTGCCAAAGATCAATACTAAAACATCCCGTAAGTATCAGCCCGACTTTACCAAGTCGGTATTGGATCAGCCATTACATGACCTGGGAGCGCCAATTGTTCGCTATAGCGATAATGATCTGAATGAATTCCGTGAACTCATTCAACGCAAACTGGAATCGGCTAAAAAAGAATTGTCTTACTTACAGGGATTAATTACCCGCAAAGATGAAATGGGCGGAGATAATGATGATGCCCGTTATATGACCATGGAAGATGGCAGTATGAGTATGGAAAGAGAGCAATTGAGCCAGATGGCCAGTCGCCAGATCACATTTATAGATCACCTGGAAAAAGCCATCATGCGAATTGAAAATAAAACCTATGGTATCTGCCGGGTAACCGGCCGGCTAATTGATAAAGCCCGTTTGCGTGCAGTACCACATGCTACATTGAGCATTGAAGCCAAGATGGGTGCGGTTAAATAATTAAAAATCAGGAATTAAATTTATATTGGAGAATGAGAAATCGTTCTCCATTTTTCATTATAAATTTTGTGAGTTTTTGTTTTTCTTTATGAACCTTTGTTAATAAACTGATCTCATGTTTAAAAAATTAAGAACCGTTGTTTACCATGTTGCAGATTTGCAGCAAGCCAAAACTTGGTATACAAAAATTACCGGTATTGAACCCTATTTCGATATGCCCTTTTATGTTGGCTTTAATATCAACGGCTGCGAACTTGGCCTTGACCCGGATATGACAGGTGTAACTAATGGCAACCACTCCTTTGTATACTGGAGTGTGGAGGAAATTGAAAACTGTTTAGCTCAATTGATTTCCGATGGCGCTGTTTTAATTGATGCTGTAAAAGAAGTGGGTGGTGGAATTAAAGTAGCCGTTGTAAATGACCCCTGGGGTAATGCGGTGGGGTTGATAGAGGGAGCCTGATACAACTTTGCCAAAGTTTAAAACTTTGGCAAAGTTTGCAAGTAGCGTCACTTCACCTCCTGCATATCCACCAACCTTTTATAAAAACCGTTTTGCACAATCAGGGAATCATGTGTTCCTCTCTCCACAATTTCTCCAAACTGCAATACAATAATTTCATCGGCATGGCGGATAGTGCTTAAGCGGTGGGCAATAACTATAGATGTACGGTTGTTCATCAGGTTATTGATGGCATCCTGCACCAACCTTTCGCTTTCCGTATCTAATGATGAAGTGGCTTCATCTAAAATTAATATCGGTGGATTTTTTAAAACGGCCCGGGCAATGGTCATGCGCTGGCGTTCACCACCGCTGAGTTTGCCCCCACGGTCTCCGATATTGGTATTATACCCGTCTTCTTTTTGAACAATAAAATTATGGGCATTGGCGATTTTTGCAGCCTGTTCTACAGCCTCTGTTGTGGCATTTTCAATACCGAGTGTGATATTATTAAAGATGGTATCATTAAATAAGATCGGCTCCTGGGTCACGATCCCCATCAGGCCTCTTAACTGATCAAGGGAATATTCTTTAATATTTATTCCATCAATGAATAGTTCACCGGTACCTACGTCGTGAAAACGGGGCACCAGGTCGGCCAATGTACTTTTACCGGCACCGCTGCTGCCCACCAATGCTATGGTTTTTCCTTTTGCAACTTTTAAATTAATGTTCTTTAAAATGGTTATATCATCATATGCAAAACCAACATTTTTAAATTCAATGGAATGATCAAAACTTTTTATCGGTTTTGGATTAGCCGCTTCTTCCACCATTACCGGTGCCTGTAATACTTCCTCAATCCGGGCAATGGCGGCACTGCCTTTCTGCATATTATAAAAAGATGTAGATAATGCTTTTGCCGGGCTGATGATCTGCGTAAATATGCCGATGTACATAATAAATCCTTTATCGGTAAGTCCGCCGGCATTACCCCCTAAAACCAATTGCCCGCCAAAATAAAGAATACCGCACAAAACCAACACGCCTAAAAACTCCGATAAGGGTGAAGCCAGGTCACGGCGATACTGCATTTTATTTTTAATGTGAAAGAGGTCTTCATTATGTTCATCAAATTTTTTGCCCACCAGGCGCTCAGCAGTAAATGCCTTAATTACCCGCAGGCCACCCAATGTTTCATCTAACACCGACAAAGCCTCGCCCTGTTTAATAGCTGCTGTATTCGATTGTTTTTTTAATGAACGGCTTATCCGCCCTATGATAAACCCGGTAACCGGTAAAAAAATCAATAAAAAAAGAGACAATTTAGGACTTATAAAAACCAGGGTACCGAGTAGTATTAAAAGATTCAGGGGGTCTTTTATTAAACCTTCCACAGTACCAACCACTGAGTTTTCAAGTTCCCCCACATCATTGGTCATGCGGCTCATGATATCGCCTTTGCGCTGCTCGGTAAAATAACCGATGGGCATGATGAGTATTTTCTGAAACAATTCTTTCCGCAAGCGGTTCATTACACCATTACGCATGGGTGCCAAAATGTAATATGATAAATATGTAAATACATTTTTTAAGAACACAGCGATCAGAACCATGATACAGATCAGGGCCAGCACATAGGCTTTACCATCAGTTTTAATCAATTCCTGTAAATAATAGCTGATGTAGCGGATAAAATCCTGGGAGTTGCTGATTACTTCCGGTTTCAATACGTCTGCTCTTCCCTTGGTAAAGATCAGGTCTATAAAAAAAGGTAATGAGCCGATTGAAGCTACAGAAAATACGATCGCTAATATGATGAATAAAAAATATAATGCAATATTGGATTTATATGCACCCAGGTATCGGAAAAGCCTTGCGTATTTCTTCATTGTTTTAAAAATCAGTCAAATCAAGGCAAAGTAACTAATTTTACACCTATTAAAGCATAAACAAAATGTTAGAAGGTAAAAGACAGAAACAAGTGGCGGGATTGCTTAATAAAGAACTGAGCGACATTTTTCAGCGTTTGGGTTTATCTATGATGGATGGCGGAATGGTTTCTATTTCTTCCGTAAAAATAACCCCCGACCTTTTTGAAGTAAGGATTTACCTGAGTTTTTTTAAAGTAAATGATACTTTTGCCGCCCTGAAAAAAATTGAAGAAAGGAGTTGGGAAATAAAAAAAGAACTTACAGCAAGGGTCAGGCATCAGTTACGAAGCATGCCCAACCTTACTTTTTACATAGATGATACATTGGATTATGTAGATAAAATGGAGCAGATATTTAAAGAAATCAAAGAAACGCCTCAATCCTCCAAAAGGAAACAGGGAGAAGAATGAAGCGAATTACTTTCCACCTTTAACGTTAAACCCCGCAATGTATTTTACCTTTGCCTGGAGATATTTTAAAGCAAAAAAAAGTGCTAATGCCATCAACATTATTGCATGGATCACGGTGGGTATTATTGCTGTTGCCACCTGTTGCCAGGTAGTGGTACTTAGTGTTTTTAACGGGTTTGAAGACCTGGTCAAATCTTTATACTCCTCTTTTTATACAGATATAAAAGTTATTCCGGCAAGAGGAAAAACCTTTACATTAACCGAAAACCAAATTACAGCACTCAGGCAACTTCCTGCAATTGAAAATTTATCGATGATTGCAGAAGAAAAAGCATTGTTAAAAAACTACGATGCACAAACGGTTATATATCTTAAAGGCGTTGACGATAATTATCCCAAAGTCAGTGGCATTGCAGACAAAACAAACCGCGGAAAATATTTTACCGGTACCACGGATGAACCATACCTTGTAACCGGATCGGGCATTCAGAATGCAGCATCTGTAAATTTTGATCCGGCTTTGCCTTCAGACGATTTAACGGTTATTTTGCCTAAGCAGAACAGCCGGAATAATGATCCATTGCAATCTTTAAGTGAAGGGTTTATTAAAGCATCTGGCTCTTTTACCATTCAGCAGGAGTTTGATGATAAATATGCCATCACCAATATTGGTTTTGTAAAACAACAAATGGGATTTGATGCAGATGAATACAGTGCTGTAGAAATAAAACTTAAAGAAAAAATAAATCCACTTGAAGAAAAAATAAATATCACATCCCTTCTCGGGAGCAACTACAGGGTTCAAACTAAATATGAACAGAATACCAGTCTTTATAATACAATGAAACTTGAAAAGTGGGCCATTTACGGAGTACTTACCTTAATTCTGATCATTGCCGCTGTTAATATGGTAAGCGCTTTAACCATGCTGGTACTTGAAAAAAGGAAAGACATCAGCGTTTTGCAAAGTATGGGTGCAGGAGAAAAAAGTATTCTGAAAATATTTTTAAGCGAAGGTTTATTGTTAGGAAGTATAGGTACTGTAACCGGTATATTAATGGCCATTGCCATTTGCGTAGTTCAATTAAATTTTAAATTAATTAAGTTGCAGGGAGGTTCATTCCTGCTGGATTATTTTCCCGTAAAATTGATGGCTTCCGACTTGCTTTTAGTTGCATTGACCGCAACCACCATTGCTTTTGCCGCCGCCTGGTTTCCGGCACGCAAAGCAAGCAGACAGGGATTTGAATTAAGGTAAGCGGCCTTCCCTCCCTTCCTCCTCTCCCACAGAGAGGAGGCGGTACATTAAACATTTCCAAACATCATATCTTCCAAATCATCATCAAATCTTTTTTTATCAATATTGCAATCAACAATTCATTTTGCAAAACATAATCTTCACTATTTTCTTCCAGTTCCCTCTCCCCGGGAGAGGGGTTGGGGTGAGGCCCTGGCTTTTAATAATCACCCAATGTTTCGGGTAATTGAGCTAAGGCCTTTGCTAACTGTTCGTCATTTGGTGCAATACCATGCCATTCATGGCTGCCCTCCATAAAATCAATGCCTTTTCCCATTTCAGTTTTCATAAGAATAACAATTGGCTTTCCTTTTCCAACAAAGGTTTTTGCATTGTTTAACCCGGCAACAACAGCATCCATATCATTGCCGTTCATTTCCAGCACATGCCAGTTAAATGCGTCAAACTTTGCTTTAAGACTATCCAACGCCATTACTGTTTTAGTAGGGCCGTCAATCTGTTGCCCATTCCAGTCAATGGTGGCAATAAGGTTATCCACTTTTTTATGGGCAGCAAACATGATGGCTTCCCAGTTTTGACCTTCATCCAGTTCGCCATCACCATGCAGTGAGTAAACTATATTATTGTCTTTATTTAATTTTTTTGTCAGCGCTGCGCCAACAGCAACACTCATTCCCTGGCCCAATGAACCACTGGCAATTCTAACCCCCGGTAAATGTTCATGTGTTGTGGGGTGGCCCTGTAAGCGGCTGTTTATTTTTCTGAATGTATTAAGTTCCTGAAGTGGAAAATAACCACTACGTGCCAGTGAACTGTAAAAAACAGGAGAAATATGACCATTACTTAAAAAAAACAGATCTTCTCCTATTCCATCCATATTAAATTGGGGGTCATGCTTCATGATCTTAAAAAATAACGCCGTAAAATATTCTGTACATCCCAAAGATCCTCCCGGATGCCCACTTTGCACGGCATGAACCATACGTACTATATCCCTGCGGATTTGAGTAGCCATATATTTTAAATCATTCATAAGAAATGCTGATTATTATTTATTATAAAATAATTATATATTATATCTACCGGTGTAAACGAAGTCACCTTTTAAACCCTGGTAAAGTGGCAAACCTACTTTAAAATCGCTTATATAGCAAAGTAATAGCTCACCTGAACCGGAATAGTTAATAATAAGTTTATAAATAATGCGTTATTTGCATACCAATATCGGGAAAAGCCATTTTTACTTAGTAAATTTCGCGTTTAAATAATCAGGCAACTCTTTTGTAAAAAATCGAGTCTGTTTAATTTGTTTTTAGGTTTTTATCCTCGAAACATATTCTATACTTTTGCATAATATCTAATGGAAGATTTAAACTTACAGAATGGATAATATCTTACTTAGTGCTGCCCTTGCTTTTTTAATTACCTTTTTTGCCATCCCTGTTATCATTCAGGTTGCTAAAGACAAAAAATTATTTGATGAGCCGGATGAACGCAAGGTTCATAAGAATGTTATTCCAACATTAGGGGGTCTGGGTATTTTTGCCGGTTTTATTATTGCAACGCTGATGGGTGTGCCTTCCGCCATTACTTCAGAACTTCAGTATTTTGCAGCAGCCACTACGGTTATTTTCTTTTTGGGTATTAAAGATGATATATTGGTTTTATCAGCCAGTAAGAAGTTTATTGGCCAGTTGATTGCCGCGGGTATTATCATAAAATTTGGCGGCATACAAATAACCAATATGCATGGTTTTTTGGGTATTTATGAAATACCACATATTGCCAGTATCGTATTATCCATATTTACCATCATAGTAATTACCAATTCGTTTAACCTCATTGATGGGGTTGATGGATTAGCAGGCAGCCTGGGGGTATTGACAACCCTCGTTTTTGGAGCCTACTTTTTTTATGCGGGTCAATTAACCTATGCCGTAATGGCTTTTGCATTAGCGGGTAGTACCATCGGATTTTTAATTTATAATTTTTCACCTGCTAAAATTTTTATGGGCGATACCGGTTCGCTTTTACTGGGACTGGTGAATTCTATTTTAGTAATAAAATTTATTAATGTTGCCGGCAATCCCGTTTCAAATTTTCCCATAGAAGCTGCCCCCGCAATAGGATTTTCCATTTTAATGATCCCTCTCTTTGACACACTCCGCGTATTTGGATTGCGGATCTTAGACAGGCGTTCACCTTTTAGCCCCGACAGAACCCATGTACATCATTTTTTACTTGACCTTGGGTTAAGCCATCGTGCCGTAACCATTACCTGCGTATTGGTTAATATTACGTTCATTGTAATGGCATTTTTCCTTCGCAGTTTAGGAACTACTACTGTTTTAGGTATCCTGCTATTATCAGCCTTTATTTTTATTGGTGCTATTTATTACAGCCGTCCAAAAAATAAAACGGTAGTCAACGAAAGCATAGCAAATGCAGGAATCTTAAAATCGCACAAGATTCTTAACCTTGCTCCGGAAGCTGTTGAAACGGATTGATCTTATCCGCTGTTATTAACTCATCCTAATTTTCCAATCAACGGTTTCATATTAATGGCCCTTACATTTACTCATTTCACCCTACTCTCTAAATGACAGTAGTTTTTTATAGCTTTGCAGCCAATTAATAACAATAGTTATGTCAGAAGAAATAAATAAAATTATAAATGATACAGAAGGATCAATGCTGAAGGCATTAAATCACCTGGAAGCCGAATTGGTTAAAATACGTGCAGGAAAGGCTAATCCGGCAATGCTGGATGGGATTTTGGCAGATTACTATGGTAATCCTACAGCCATAAACCAGATTGCAAATATTTCTGTTCTTGATGCCCGTACTATTTCTGTTCAGCCATGGGAAAAAAATATGTTACAGGCCATTGAAAGAGCTATAACAATGGCCAATATTGGTATCAATCCACAAAATGATGGTAATATAATCCGTTTATTTTTACCCCCATTAACCGAAGAAAGAAGAAAAGAGATGGTAAAACGATGTAATGCTGAAGGTGAACATGCAAAAGTAGCCGTTCGCAATATCCGCAGAGACGGCATTGAAGCCATAAAAAGACTGCAGAAAGACGGATTAAGTGAAGATATCAGTAAAGATGCCGAAAAAGAAGCACAGGAAACCACAGACAAATATATTTCACTTATTGAAAAACATCTTTCAGCAAAGGAAAAGGAGATCATGGCTGTATAAAAACAACGGGATAAAGGTTATCCAAAACACTTTTTCTGTGCATATAAGAACCATTTAAATTACCATATGTTTGAACAGGCTATTGAAAAAGTTTTACAGTTTACCCGACCGCTGCACAGTATTTCAAGAACGTATAGCGGGCTGATACTTCCCGGCAGTTCTACTTTCTTTTTTGTAAACAGTAACGGTGTTGCCATTACCTGTAAACATGTTATGGATATGATTCCGGCTGCAGATCAAATTAATCAGCATTTTCTTACTTTTAAATCAGAAAGGAACAATATTCCAAATGATGGCAAATACAAAAGAAATCTGCAGGGGCTGGAATTAAAATATAAATACCTGCCCGAAACTACTGTTCAATTAAAAAATAATTTTTTAAACTGTTTTGACAGCATAAAGGAGATCACCTGTCATGCACACCCCACTCTCGATCTGGCCATTTTAGAATTTAAAGGGTTTAACAGAACATTTTATAACTCACATGCATCTTTTCTTAAAGATAGCAGTAAAATAAAACAGGGGAAATCCTTAGGCCGGATAGGATTTCCATTCCCGGAGTTTAATAATTTTAAACATAATCCTGACACCGATGATATTGAATGGACAAACACAGGCAACCCAAATTCTCCATCCTTTCCCATTGATGGTATAGTTACCCGGTTTGTGGCAACACAACCCGACAGTGGTATTACCGGTATTGAAATGAGCACACCGGGTTTAAGAGGGCAAAGCGGTGGCCCCCTGTTTGATACCGCCGGTAATATTTACGGGATGCAATTTGCCACCAATCATTTACACCTGGGCTTTGATATGAAAGACTTTGAAATAATAAATAATGGCAGGAAAAATAAAATTTCCAATAACCCCTTCTTACATGTGGGTATATGCGTTCATGTAGACAGAATTAAAGATTTTCTCCGGGAAAAGAATATTGAGTTTACGGAATCCGATTAATATGATCGATTAACATATCAGGCAGCCATTTTACGATTGGCCAGGTAAACGCCGGTTAATATAACTAACAGGCAGGCAAATTGTTTCCATCCAACGTCTTCTCCGTAGATCATTCCCCAAAAATTGGCAATAACGGGTATTCCATAAGTAACCATTGATGAAAAAACGGCTCCGGCCCGTTTTATCAATACATAAAAAATGATGGATGCAATAGCTGTACCAAATATTCCCAATACTGCAGCATGACCGGTAGAATATAAAATGCCCGGATCAGTTAATGGCAAATTGAAATAGCCTGTAAAAATAAGTATGATCAACGCAGGAATTGCATTTAATGAAAGGGCAATGGCGGCGATCTGAAGTGACCCTATATCCGGTAAATGTTTATGTACCATATTTACATTGAAGCCGTAACAAATGGTTGCCAATACTATGAAAGAAACATACAGCAGGTTTTGGCTTTCCTGCAAATGTCCTTTACTGATTAATAATAATAAGCTTCCCGTAAATGCAATAAAAATACCCAGTATCTTATTCCCTGCTGTTTTACTGTTGAAAAACAATGCCCCGGTAATAATAACAAATATGGGTGTTAAAGAATTCAGTGTGCCGGCAAGAGCGCTGTCTATACCTTCTTCGGCTATACAAAATAAAAAAGCCGGTAACAGGCTCCCCAGCAGGCCTGACATAAAAATGACAAGTAATTTATTTGGTGGAACCTTTTTAAAATGCCTGATCGCAGAAGGCATTAAAACAATTCCGGAAAAAACAATCCGGAGTGCAGCAACCTGGTATGCAGTTAAATGCAGCAAGCCCTCTTTCATCATGATAAAACTGCTTCCCCAGATGATGGAAAGTATAATGAATATCAACCAATTTAAAAATCCTTTATTCAAAATATGTGAAATTGCAGCAAAGGTGATGTATTTATATCTTAAAGCCTGTTGATTCAATCAATTATTATAAATTTTCGAAAAACAGAAATATGTTTGTGCTAAAAGTAAAAATCCATAGATTTACTTTCATCTTAACCATTCACTAATTTTTTAATCGTTAAAAACAGAATATTTATGGGATTTATCAAGGAATTTAAAGAGTTTGCCATGAAGGGCAGTCTTGTTGACATTGCCGTTGCTTTTGTAATGGGTGGCGCTTTTGGTAAAGTGATTACTTCCTTTACAGAAGGAATTGTTTCGCCTTTAATCGGAATGATCAGTGGAGCGGACCTTAGTAAGAATATGTACGTTCTAAAAGAAGCGGTTACAGATGCCACAGGAAAAATCACTGCTGAAGCTGTCGCTGTAAAATGGGGTGATTTTTTAACCGCTGTCATCAACTTTGTTATTGTGGCTTTTGTCATGTTCCTGGTTATTAAATCAATAAATAGTATGAAGAAAAAGAAGGAAGAAGCTCCTGCTGGCCCTTCTTCAACTGATGCTTTATTGATGGAAATCAGGGATTCCCTGAAAAAATAATCTTTAATCTGTCTTGATGAGGCTGTCTCAAAAGTATGTCATGTTGAGCTTGTCGAAACATATTTGAGTATAAAACGTATGTTCAAATGACTTCGACAAGCTCAGTCTGACAGCAATGTTTGACTTTTGAGACAGCCTCATTTTTTAAATTAAAACTCATGAAAAATATTTACATCCTGTCATTGCTGACTATACTTACTACTTTTATACAGGCCCAGGATCCTAACATTAAAGATCTTAAAAATGAAGCCGGTAAAGCAATTTCCAAAGACCCTAAAGATACGGTAACAAAAACCTGGAAACTGGGCGGACTTTTTAAATTAAATATTAACCAGGGTTCCTTAAGTAACTGGGCTGCGGGTGGTGATAATTTTTCTTTTTCCTTAAATTCATACTTAAACGTATATGCTTTTTATAAAAAAAATAAAAGCTCCTGGGATAACAGCCTTGACCTTGCTTACGGTGTAGTAAATACGACCAGTTTAGGATCACGCAAAGCCAGTGACAAGATAGACCTGCTTTCAAAATACGGTTATGCAATAACACCAAAATGGAATGCATCTGTTTTGTTTAACCTGCGTACACAGTTTGCCAATGGTTATACGTATTCAAAAACTTCAGCTGGGCTGGACACTTCATCACTGATCTCTAAAGGGTTTGCTCCTGCATACTTATTATTGTCAATGGGACTCGATTATAAGCCAAATGCTAACTTCTCATTCTTTATTTCCCCTTTAACAGAACGCTGGGTCATTGTATCAGATGATTTAATTGCCCCGCTTTATGGAGTTCTTCCCGGAAAAAATGCAAAAAATGAATTTGGCGCTTTCGTCTCAACTAATTATACAAAAAAGATCGGGGATAAATTTGTATATATTACAAAACTTGATCTTTTTTCCAATTACAGGCAGGACCCGCAAAATATTGATATCTACTGGACCAATGTACTTACCGCAGAGATCACTAAATACATTAATTTTTCTTTTAACCTGGATATGATCTATGATGATAACACCCAAAATGTAAATCCGGCAAAGGGGCCTGCCTCTCAGTGGTTACAATTGATGGGGATTGGCTTTGCCTATACTTTTTCAAAAAAATAAATTCCGGCATTATTCAGATAAGGCATTTTTGTAGTGAACTGCAGAACGATCGCTTAAGTTGCAGGTTTTTTCCACATTACTGCTATTGATGAATATTATAGGTAAAACTGTCTTAACAAATCAATACATTTGCCCCGATCCTTAAATTGGGGGATTTTTTATTACTATACAACATAATTGAAGGTGAGTACAACAACGTACCAGATTAAATTAGAACAATTTGAAGGCCCATTTGACCTGTTGTTGTTTTTTATTGAACGGGACGAACTGGATATATATAATATTCCGATCACCAGGATCACCAATGATTTTCTGGATTTCATTCATAGCGGCGAAAAACTGAATATTGAATTAAGCAGTGAATTTATCCTGTTCATCAGCACCCTGATGCGGATAAAAGCAAAAATGCTTTTGCCCAGGAAAGAGCTGGATGCAGAAGGCAATGAAATTGATCCAAGGCAGGAACTGATCAATAAGATACTGGAATACAAAAGATTTAAAGAAGCAGCTGTAAAAATGGCTGAATTGGAAGCCTTAAGAATGCTGATGGTAAAACGTGGAAACCTGCAAAAAGAAATTTCGCAGATTGGAGAAGAGGCCGGAGAAGGAACTGAGATACAGACGGTAACGCTTTTTAAGCTGATGAAAGCCTTTGAAAAAGTAGTATTTAAATTACATGAACGTAACAATAAGCCTGTTCATACAGTGGTGCAATACAATTACACTATGGAAGGCAGCCGGGAGTATATGCTGGATACCTGCCGTACTGAAAAAACGGTTTCCTTTGAAAAGATATTTGATGTGTGCGAAAACCGCATACATGCCATCTTTTTATTTCTTTCATTATTAGAATTAGTGCAGCAGCGGTTTATGAGTTTACTCACCGGTGAAGGCCGGAATAATTTCATCATTGAATGGAATGATAACCGGGAAGATGATATTCAGGGTTTATTACCCGGAGAAGAAATAATTGTTCTTAATTAAATAACACCCGGTTCGACCGGGATTTTTTTTGCTGTTTTGTCAGTTACAGAATTGGTACACTTTTTGATGTTTAAACATTGAATTTAAAAATGAATATCATGAAAACAGTTTTATTTAAAGCTGAAGACAGGGGTTCGGCAGATTATGGCTGGTTAAAACCAAACTATTATTTCAGTTTTGGCCAATACCACAATCCTGAAAAAGTACATTTTGGAATGTTAAGGGTACTGAACGATGACTTTATAGGTGGAGGAGGGGCCTTTCCTACCCATCCACATGACAATATGGAAATTGTTACCATTCCCTTCACCGGAGCGCTCAAACATAAAGATAGCACCGGTGGACAGGGTATCATAAAAGCCGGCGATATACAGATCATGAGTGCCGGAACAGGAGTTCAGCATTCCGAAGCCAATGCTTCGGCAACGGAACCGGTAACCCTTTTCCAGGTATGGATATTTCCAAAAGAAAGAAATATAAAACCCCGGTATGATCAGAAAACTTTTGATATCGGTGAAAGAGTTAACCAATGGCAAACCGTGGTTTCTCCTTTAAGTACAGATAATGCTCTATGGATAAACCAGGATGCAAGATTTGTACTAACCAACCTGGATGCAGGAAAAGAAATAGCCTATACTGCAGCCTTTAAAAATAATGGGATATTCCTCGTGGTAATAAACGGTTCTGTTCAGGTAAATGGTCAACAATTAAATAAGAGAGACGCTTTAGGAATTTCCGAATCTGATACTTTTACCATAATGGCCGGTTCAGATGCCGAGTTATTGGCTATTGAAATACCTATGAACTGAATGTAAATATATAAAAGACAAGGTATTCAAATGCAGAAACGTAACAAGCAATACACTTCCTTATACAATAATGCTAATGGCTGATCTCATGAAAATTTTATAGGGCTTAATGCCCGGCGATTTACAAATTTTTTTTATTCCCCGGTTAAATAAAATAAAAAACCCGGTTGTGTGAACCGGTTTAACAATATCATTTTTAATAATTCAACTATTTAAGTACGGCTACCTTAATTTCTGCCATTGCTCTAAATACATTGGCAATACCATTGGCATCAATACCAATTTCATCATACAGTTGTTTAGGGGTTCCGTGTTCAACCAATCTATCCGGGATACCCATGATCTTCACATCTGCTTTGTAGCCATGCTCATTCATAAATTCCAGAACCGCACTGCCAAATCCGCCAACTACTGTTCCATCTTCAACGGTAATTACCTTTTTAAATTTACTAAATATCTCGTGCAGCATTGTCTCATCCAATGGTTTTACAAAACGCATATCATAATGTGCCGGGTTAATACCTTCTGCCTTTACATCTCTTATGGCAGCAGCCGCAAAATTACCGGGGTGGCCGAATGATAAAATGGCAATATCTTTTCCATCTTTTAATTTCCTTCCTGTGCCAATGGTTATTTCTTTCATCTCCGTTTTCCATTCAGGCATAACCCCCTCTCCCCTGGGATATCGGATAACAAAAGGTAATTCATTTGAATCCAGCTGAGCGGTATACATAAGGTTGCGTAATTCAGCTTCATTCATGGGCGCACTTACGATCATATTGGGTATACATCGCATGTAAGCTATATCATAACATCCATGGTGCGTCGGGCCATCTTCGCCAACAAGCCCTGCCCTGTCCAGGCAGAATATTACGGGCAGTTTTTGAATCGCCACATCATGTATCACCATATCATAAGCCCGTTGCATAAAAGAGGAATAGATATTACAAAACACTTTCATACCCTGTGTGGCCATACCGGCACTGACTGTAACGGCATGCTGCTCACAAATACCCACATCAAAAGCCCTGTCCGGCATTTTTTCCATCATGAATTTTAAAGAAGAACCACTGGGCATGGCAGGCGTGATACCAACTATTTTTTTATTTTTTTCAGCCAGCTCAATGATGGTAAGCCCAAAAACATCCTGGTATTTTGGCGCCTGTGGAAAATCAAATTTTTTCTTTTGTATCTCGCCGGTTACTTTATCAAAGAGGCCGGGTGCATGCCACTTTGTTTGATCTTTCTCCGCCAGGTCATACCCTTTTCCTTTTACTGTTTTAATGTGCAGGATCTTCGGCCCCGGTATATCTTTCAGATCTTTTAATGTGTCTACCAGTTTGGTAATATTATGCCCATCGATAGGGCCAAAATACCGCAACTGAAGGGCTTCAAATAAATTACTGCTTTGACTTACCATCCCTTTTAAACTTGCTTCCAGCTTACTGGCCATACCCCTGCTGAATTTTTTTCCAACCGGCAATTTGCCTAAAGCATTCCATACATTATCCCGCAGATCATTGTAGGTATGAGAAGTGGTTATATCTGTTAGGTATTCTTTTAATGCCCCCACATTCGGATCAATGCTCATGCAATTATCATTGAGAACAATCAGCACATTGCTTTTTTCTATTCCCGCATGATTCATAGCTTCAAAGGCAAGCCCGGCGGTCATGGCACCGTCACCAATTATGGCAACATGTTGCCGGTCACTTTCTCCTTTATAATGTGAAGCCATGGCCATACCAAGGGCAGCTGAAATGGAAGTGGAAGAATGACCAACACCAAAGGTGTCGTATTCACTTTCGCTGCGTTTGGGGAAACCACTAAGGCCATTGTATTTGCGGTTGGTTGGAAAATTTTCTCTTCTGCCCGTAAGGATCTTATGCCCATAAGCCTGATGGCCTACATCCCAAACCAGTTGATCGTAAGGCGTATTAAAAACATAATGCAGTGCCACTGTCAACTCGACTACACCAAGACTTGCACCAAAATGGCCTCCATACACACTGACCACGTCAATAATATACCGGCGCAGTTCTTCACAAACCTGGTGTAATTGTTCCCTGCTTAATTTCTTTAAATCATCAGGGTTATTGATCTTATTTAATAATTTTCCGGCTTTAATATCCATCTTTTGTATTTCCGCTGTAAAGTTACTGCTTTTTGTTATTTTGAAATGGGTTCTTTAACAACTTTTAACGAAGAAGGTTTATATAAATTATGATTTATTATAAATATTTCATCATATCCAGGATCAAATCCGCATCAGGGCAATTAATTAAATATTTTTCCCTTTCAGAAATTCTACATACCCCCGGATAATCCCCCTTCATTATCCGCATATCTTTTATAATCTGAAAATGAAGATGGGGCGGCCAATTACCATTTTCTGCAGGGCCTCCAAAATGGCCAAGCACTTCTCCCCTGGCTATATAAGCACCCTCACTCAGCAGTGCAATATCATGCAAACTTAAATGTCCGTAAAGTGTATGAAAAGTAATGGTATTTAGCTGATGTAGTAAAACGACGGTAGCTCCATAATCTCTGTGAGTATCATTGAAAGCAAAGCTATGAACCGTACCGCCTAATGGCGCATATACTTTTGTTCCGGCAGGTCCCCATATATCTACTCCCAGGTGTATTGATCTTTCTTCTTCACCGGCAAAAAGGTCACTTCTCCGGTAAATTATCCTGTTTTCATTATAACCGCCAATGCCATATTTTGACCCACTGTCTTTTATTTTACTGCTGATGTATTGAGAAAAAATATCCGTATCTGAAATAGCTGAAGCACTCAATCCGGTATTGGCTGTTGTAAAATCAAAATGAAACAGCTTTTCTTTAACAGGATCGAAATCTACTACAGGTTTAAAATCAGGCCTGTTTTTTATCAATGCATTTTCCAGTTCTGTTATCATATAATGAAGATAGGAATATCTTTATACAATTATCTTCTGTAAAAAAAGTCCCCCGGTAAACCGGGGGACTGTATAACTGATCATCAGTTAGTCTTATTGAATTACTATTCTGCACATGCTTAACCGGTTGCCGTTTCT
>JANOGE010000044.1:0-8140 GCA_031414035.1 Chitinophagaceae bacterium
GTACAAATTACCGGATACTTTCTTATCAAAATGCCTTTTCATCTACCGCTGCAGCCACTGAATTTGGAGTGGTTGGTACGGTAAACGGTACAGTGGTTACGATTACACCCAGTGTTACCACTGGCGTAAGAACTGCCGGGGTGCCTTATAATGTAACACTCAACCAGGGACAGACCTATGAACTTCTAAATACAGTCATCCCCGGAGATCTTACAGGAACGCTGATCACTGCAACACAGCCCATTGGTGTTTTTGGTGCACACGGTTGTGCAAATATTCCCTCAGGTTGTACTGCCTGCGATCATGTTTGTGAAATGCTTCCTCCTACAACTACCTGGGGGCAGCAATTTGTAACCGTTCCGCTTGGTGGCCCAAGAACAGGCGGGGACCAATGGAAATTTATAGCATCAGACAATGCAACAACCGTTTCTATAAATGGCGTGGCACAGGCACCCGTTTTAAATGCCGGACAGTTCATGGAAAGAAATATTACCACTACATCAGTAATTACTTCTAATCGCCCCATACTTGTATCACAATTTGCAAAAGGTATCACCTGTTCAGGAGGTATTACCGGTGATCCATTCATGATGCTGATACCCCCAAGCGAACAATTTCTTGCTAATTACACTATAACAACCGTAGCCGGATTTACAACCCACTTTGTTAACCTTGTTGTGCCCAATTCAATAACAGGTTTACTTACCCAGGATGGGGTTGCCATACCTGCTGCCTCATTCACAGCTATCGGAGCAACCGGATTTTCGGGTGCAGTAATTCCAATCACCGAAGGAAGTCATACATACAATGCATCCTTACCATTTGGAGTATTTGCTTATGGATGGAATTCTGCTGATTCTTATGGTTATACCGGTGGCCAATCCTTTTCACCGATCGCTTTGGTTAGCAGTATTGATATTACTCCGGAAACAGGAAACGGAGAAGTTTGTACCAACCAATGCTGGAATGTAGTGGTGAAAGACCAGTTCAATAACCCGGTACCGGGTGTTCGTGTTGATTTTACGGTTACCGGTGTTAATCCACGATTAAGTTTTGCCAATACAAACGCCAGTGGTATCGCTACTTATTGTTTTTCTGGGACTGCTGTTGGACAGGATATAATCAAAGCGGCTATTGGTACACTCAGCGACCAGTCTACCTTTAACTGGACGGCCTCAACGCTTTCCATAACTGCCGGCAGCAATAGCCCGCTTTTAATTGGGGCAACATTAAATCTCACTGCAACTGCAGGCTTCACAGGTTATTCATGGAAAGATCCAAATAATGTGGTTTTCTCCACCGATCAAAATCCTTCTATTGCGAATGTAACGCTTGCTAATAGTGGAATTTATACTGTAACAGGAACCTCATCCGGGGGATGTACGGCAACAGGTACTGTTAATGTCATCGTTACCGAGGCTAATTTAATTACCTGCCCCGGAGATATCATTCAGAATATTGGTACCAGTTGCACAAAATCAATAGCAACAGTTAATCCTGTTTTTAATGGTACTGTTGTAACGCTAACCTGGACTTTGACAGGAGCTACTACCGGAGCTTCTGTTGCTACCGGTATAAACTATGTTGGAACAAGGGTATTTAAAGCCGGAACAACAACAGTAACATATACGGCCAGGGATGCTAATAATAATTCATATAGCTGCTCTTATATTGTTAAGCTTACAGAAAACGTACCACCGGAGATCCGTTGTCCGCTGGATAAGACAGTGTATGCTGACCCGGGTGTATGTACCAGGGCCGTAGTATCTCTGGGCTATCCAACTGTGAGTGATAATTGTGCCGTAATGTCGGTGACTAATAATGCACCGGCCGTTTACCAGCCGGGTTCAAACTTTGTTACCTGGACAGTAACAGATTATAGTGGCAATACCCGAACCTGTGTACAGGAAATATATGTGGCCGATAACCAGAGACCAACTATTACCTGTCCGGCAAATATGAACGTGAGTACAGGCCCTGTTTGTGAGGCAACATTGGTTAACACACCAAACCCGGTTTTTGCTGACAATTGTAGTGTTACCAGGCTAACCTGGGCAATGACCGGTGTTAGTTTTGGTACTTCTCCCAATACCGGAATTAATTATGTTGGAGCAAGGAACTTTGCTACCGGTGTATCCCGTATAACTTATGCTGCAACTGATGCCGCAGGCAATACACAAACCTGCACATATACGGTAACTGTAAAAGATAATACGCCACCGACACTCACCTGTCCTCCGCAACAAACACTATGCAAGCTGCCCAATAACACTTATAGTATCCCGCTTTTGATTCAAAGTGACAATTGTGATATTGCCAGGACCGATCTAAAAATAACCGGTGCTACAAACCGGACTAACTCAGGCACCAATGCAAGTGGTATTTTTAATTTGGGTGTATCAACGATCACCTGGACAGTAAAAGATGTTGCCGGTAATGTATCAACTTGTGCAACACAGGTGACCATATTACCAACAAATGATCCTTTATGTATTCCTCTTACTTTTTCAGGAGGTGAAAAAAATGAGGTCAATTTGCCAGATCCAACAGTTGTAAATGCTAAATTAAAAACAGACGTTACCATTTCCGGACTTTCAATACTTGCCTGGCCCAACCCGTCACAGCAGTATTTTAATCTTAAAATTACCAGTCCGAAAAATGAAATGGTACAAATAAGAATGATTGATTTGCTGGGTAATGTCATTCAAACGAAAAAAGGCTTACCGGGCGAAACCTATCTTTTAGGTAACAATGCGCAGAAGGGGATTTATACCATTGAAGTAAACCAGGCTGGTAAAACAGTAAGGACCAAAGTGGTAAAGGAATAAAGCCTTTGTAAAACCAGATTTGCTAATAAGGCCATCCACCAAAAAGGATGGCCTTTTTTTGTTAACAGTGAAAAGACCGATGCCCTCTTTGGGCATTGCTGCCATATTTGATGACCTTTCTTCATTGATCCTGTAAATATTGATATGATATTTATGAACGTATTTAACGGGCAGATGATCATGCATTCCTAAGGATTTACTCTTTCAAATCATATTTGGTAGTGAAGAATAATGCTGACTTCGCTGCTGGATTTTTACAGCATACGCATAAATTAAAAAGTATGTGCCATCAGTTTTTTGCAGAAAATATTTCTTAAAATTATTTGTTTTTGAAACCCTGTTGTAACAAATGATCAGTTGACAACTTTTATATAACCATACCCCTGGGATTGTTTAGTTACCAGTTCATATAAAGCATCAGGAACGGTTAATACTCCGCTGAGCAATTGATTTTTTTCAATATGATGAATTTTCATGGCCTGTTCGCAAACTGCAAAAGTGACCTGATTGCCATTCGCCAGTTTGATAACATCATCGGTTACGGTTGATTTGTTTTGCACTACCATATCCAATGCCTTTCCGTAAAAGACAATTTCAATCCTGGCATCCGGGTGTGCTTTACTTATGCTTTTTGACCATCTGATCACCCGCTGATGGGTGGCGGTATCACTTGTAGTTATATCAAACACAATATGATAAGGGGTTGACTGTGCGGATAGCTGCGTTGCAGAAGCCATAAATAATAATGCAAAAAGGTATACACGTTTCATAATTTATCATTTTAGGTAAAAATTACGAAATCGGGTTCTAAACAAAAAAAAATTTTGTTCACCACCTTTTATTTCATATCTTATTATGTTTTTTTCAACAAAATCATTTCACTAAAATTATTTTTTATGAACACCTACGATCTTAACGAACCTACCAACCGCAGGGGTTTTTTAGGTTCATTGGCAACCGGTGCAGCAGCCGTTGGTATAACGGCAATAGCACCCACAATGAATGCTTTTGGTAATGAGCCATCACCGCCGTTTACCGTTTCTGAAGACCCGGAAGAAATGTTTAAAAAAATTAATGGTAAACACAGGATTGTGTTTGACTCCCCGCATCCCCACGAAATTTTTCCGTTTGCCTGGCCCAGGGTTTTTTTACTGACCAATGAAGCAACCGGATCAAAAGATAAAGATTGCAGTGTGGTAGTAGTGTTGCGTCATGCTTCCATTGGTTATGCTATGGAAGACAGGCTTTGGGAAAAATATAAATTAGGTGAATTGTTTGAAGCCAATGACCCGGATACAAAACAGCCTGCCACCCGTAATCCCTTCTGGAAGCCAAAGGCAGGAGCATTTAAAATACCCGGTGTAGGTGAAATTTTGATCGGGATCAATGAACTGCAGTCAAACGGGGTAATGTTTTGTGTATGCCAGGCAGCCATCGGAGTTTATAGTGCTGTAACTGCTCAAAAGATGAAACTGGATGCAGCCGAAGTAAAAAAAGATTTTATAAGCGGATTACTTCCGGGTATTCAACCGGTGCCTTCCGGCGTATGGGCATTGGGCCGGGCACAGGAAAAAGGTTGTGGATATATTTTTGCCGGTTAAAAAAAGGTATGAAAATAAAAGCAGGGAAGTTATTTTCCCCTGCTTTTAAAAAACAACGCTTACTACAGCTATTTGGCAGAAGAGATAAGGTCTGCCACCTCTCTTGTCAGGTAGTTTGACAGGTACTGCCAGAGTATAATCTTTACTTAAAGGGTTTCTACATTTTATAAATAGCTTTTAGCAATGCACAGCATTTGTTATTTACCTGTAAATTCGGGCGGTTTTAGCCATTTAATAATTAAATTGCTGTAAAGTAAACGCATGTCAAATAACCTGAGCGAATTATCCGGCAGAAAAGGATTGAAGTCCAATCTTTTTGAAGCACTGGGTATGGCTGCAGAAGAGAACGGTACTCCGTCAAAAGAAAGGATGGAAAAACTGGCCACAGAATTTTTGATGGGCTCAGCCAATGTTTTTGGGGCCACCAGTTTTTATGATTTTTTAAAAGAAGAAAACAAAGGCAAAAAAATTTTTATCTGCAATGGCAGTTCCTGCATAACAGCCGGAACACAGGATAAGTTGAAAGAAACGATCAGCCATCATTTTAATGCAGAAGAAATTGGTGAAATGTGCTGCCTGGGCAGGTGCCATGAGAACAGTGCTTTTAACTATGATGGAAAAAACTATTCCGGTTCAGCTGTTGATGAAATGGATAAGATCAAAGGTCAACAGTCAAACCCTGTTGACAATTATAATGTAGCCTCTTACGGCACGGCTGTTTTAACCGAAACATTTACCGGTATAACCGAATATTACAAAACACTTGCGTTGGCGCTATCAAAAACGCCTGAAACATTATTAGCCGAATTGAAAGACTCCGGCTTAAGAGGCAGGGGCGGCGCCGGTTTCCCGATATCTTTCAAACTGGAATCCTGCAAAAATACGGCAGGTAAACAAAAATTTATTGTCTGTAATGCCGATGAGGGCGACCCCGGTGCTTATAGCGACCGCTACCTGATGGAACTGCAGCCGCATTCCGTTTTATTAGGAATGATGATTGCCGGTTATATTGCAGGTGCGGATACAGGTGTGTTGTACATCCGTGCAGAATACCCCGAATCACAGGAAATAATGCAACAGGCAATAAATGACCTGGTACGTGAAAATTTATTGGGAGAAAATATTTTAGATACCGGTTTCCATTTCCATTTTAAATTGATAAAGGCAATGGGTGCTTATATATGTGGAGAAGAAACAGCATTGCTTTCTTCTATAGAAGGGCAAAGGCCGGAAGTTCGTGTTCGTCCGCCTTATCCTACACAGCAAGGCCTGTTTAACAAACCAACCGTGGTAAATAATGTAGAAACACTTGCCTGTATTCCTTATGTAATTAAAAACGGGGGTAAACCATTTGCTGCTGTCGGCAAAGGAAGATCTACCGGCACAAAACTGGTTTCACTGGATGGGTTTTTTAATAAGCCCGGCATTTATGAAGTAGATATGGGTACGCCGCTTTCAGTTGTTGTAAATGATCTTGGTGGTGGCTTTAAAGAAAAAATAAAAGCCATGCATATTGGCGGGCCACTGGGCGGATTGGTGCCGGTTGAAAAAATAAAAGACCTCACCGTTGATTTTGAATCCTTTGCTGAAAACGGATTTTTACTGGGGCATGCTTCTGTTGTTTGTATTCCTGAAAAATTCCCTGTCATAAAATACATGGAACATTTATTTGAGTTCACCGCACATGAAAGCTGCGGAAAGTGTTTCCCCTGCCGTATTGGTTCCACCAGGGGATATGAAATGCTGAAAAAAGCACAGGAGACCGGTGATAAATCCGATAGCTATCGTATTGACAGGAACTTACTGGACGACCTGGTTGAAACATTGGAGATAGGTTCGCTTTGTGCATTGGGTGGTGGTCTGCCATTACCCATTAAAAATGCATTGCAGTATTTTGATGAAGAGTTAAAACCATATTTTAAACACAGATAATGTCAGTTCAGGAAATGTCAGGCTGAGCTTGTCGAAGCCGGGTTAGTATAATTAACAAAACCGGCTCCGAAAACCCTTCGACAAGTTCAGGCTGACAGCTCAATTGGAATGAAGCAACATTCATTCTGATAAAAAAAGACATATGGGCATCATTTACAGAAGAGAAGATAAACATGAGCAGGCGGCAAAGGGCGCTACGGTTACCTATGGATCAGCCCCGTCCGCTTGTACCGGTGCGGACGGGGATGACCCGTTCGGACGGGGTAAGCCCAAAGCCGGTATGGCCTACATAGATAACAAACCATACGACATAAATGAAGGAGAAACAATTCTCTCTTTCATCCGAAGAAATTTTGGACAGGATCATGTACCCACTTTATGTGATGCACCCAACCTCGATCCCTTTGGTTCCTGCCGGGTATGCAGTGTTGATGTGGCCCTTACCGAAAATGGGAAAGCAAAGGCACAGGCATCCTGCCATACACCGGTAATGGCTGATTCTTACATCTATCCAAATTCGCAACGCATAGAAAAACTCAGAAAAAATATTATAGAGTTGGTACTCACCGATCACCCTTTGGATTGCCTTACCTGCGAAGTAAACAATAACTGCGAACTGCAGACTGTTGCTGCCAGGGTTGGAATACGTGATGTGCGGTATCCTGCCGGAAAGAATCACCTGGATAAACCAAAAGACCTGAGCCATCCTTACATGACCTCCGATTTTTCGAAATGTATTAACTGCTACCGTTGTGTTCGTGCCTGTGATGAAGTGCAGGGAGAATTTGTGTTGAGCATGGCCGGCAGAGGTTTCGACAGCCACATCATCAAAAGCATGGAAGTTGATTTTGAAAACTCGGACTGCGTGAGTTGTGGTGCCTGTGCACAGGCCTGTCCCACTTCTGCCATCTCTGATGTCTTTGAATCTAAATCGGTGGCTGTAGATAAAAAAGTCAGAACTATTTGTACTTACTGCGGCGTAGGATGTAACCTGGATGTGGCAGTAAAAGAAAATAAAATTCATTCTATACAGGCGCCTTATAATGCAGAATCAAACCAGGGGCATACCTGCCTGAAAGGACGTTTTGCCTTTTCCTTTTATAATCATGAAGACAGAATTAAAACACCGTTGATAAAAAAGAACGGGGAATTTGTTGCTGCTACCTGGGAGGAAGCGTATGATTTTATTGCCAACAAATTAACGGAGATCAAAAATAATTTCGGACCCGATTATATAGCCGGCATTTCCAGTGCACGCTGCACCAATGAAGAAAATTACCTGATGCAGAAATTCATACGTGCAGTTATAGGCACCAATAATATTGACAGTTGTGCCCGTGTTTGTCACTCACCAACAGCACTTGGCATGCAGCGTACTTTTGGCACCGGCGCAGCAACCAATTCCATCAAAGACCTGCAATTTACGGATTGTATGATGGTGATAGGCGCAAACCCTACCGATGCTCATCCTGTTACCGGCGCCAAAATGAAACAGGAAGCCATGAAGGGGAAAACACTGATTGTTATCGACCCCCGTAAAATTGAATTGGTAAAATACGCCAACTATCATTTGCAGTTACGCCCCGGTACCAATGTAGCATTGCTGAATATGATGTTGTATTATATCATACAGGAAAAACTGGAAGACAAGGATTTTATAAACAAACGCACTGAAGGTTACGAAGATTTTAAACTACAAATTAATAACCTGGATATTGACGAACTGGAAAAAATTACCGGTGTTGACAAAAACCTGGTAAGAGAAGCCGCTATTGCTTA
>JANOGE010000045.1:0-10892 GCA_031414035.1 Chitinophagaceae bacterium
GCTATATGTGGCATTTGCAGCTACACAAACTACCTGTGGTACAGGTTGACCCGTAACAGCAGGACCCGTACCCGGGCTGACCGTATACGCCAGAATGATGGTTTTAACTTCTGTACCGGCCGTACCTGTAATGGTTACATTAAATGTACCGGGGGCCAGGGTATTTACATTATTTAAGGTAACAATGCTACTGTTACCCGGTATCACCGGGTTTACAGAATAAGTAACAGTAGTACCTACAGGATTACCTGATGCCACAAGATTGATCGGTGTTACAAAACCCAATACACCCGTGGTTTGTAAAGTAATGGATGCCGATGCACTGCCACAGGCTACCGAGGTACCCGCATTGGGAGAAAAGGTAAATGTGGGGATACTGACTGCCGTAATATTAAAGTTGGCATTGGATATATCAAAGAAAATATTTCCCAGTGCCTGTACTTTTATCCGGGCAGTTGTTGTTGTTATGTTTGGTATAGTAACTGCTTCTGAACCATCATTAGGAGTGCTTGCAGATATAACTGTTGGATAAGTTATACCTCCGTCGGTTGATAATGAGATCATCACATTGGCAACATTGATGGGTGCTGCATCGGTACCAACTACATTCCATGTTATGGGTTGGGTTGTTCCGCCTGTATAACTTTCACCCCCATTTGGTGCAGTAACGGCAAAAGGACCGGGAGTGGCTATTGTATTTACCTGGAAGAAGCCTGTATATCCTGCCTGGCAGCCATCACCACCGGTAACAACACCACCACCACCGGCACGGTTATCTCTTATTGTTAATCGGAATTTTAAAGCACGTGCAACCAGTGGAAGCGATTCTCCCTTTAACCCATTCAAAGCAGCAGGGGGATTAGCAGGATAACCGGCAAGTATTACAGCCATATCGGGGAAAGTACGGGTACCAACTGTTTTGGGTACTCGTGATTTAAAAAGAGGAGCTGTAGTGCTGTTGATCCCGTTATTCCATGCACCGCCAGTACCCAGATCCCACTCTTCCCAGCAATAAGTTAATGGATCATTATTTGCATCCGTAGCCGTCCCACTTAATGTAAAAGGTGTTCCAATAGGAATATTTGCACCATTATTATTCATAGCAGTAATAACAGGAAGTGTGTTACCGTTAGTGGTGATTGATGCACAGGTTCCACCGGTTCCTGCGGCATAGTTACTTATCTCATCAAAACTGACAGTATGGAAAAAAGGATCACTATTGGGTTGTATATTATCGGCACCACAAATTCCGGCATATGCCTGAATTGTTGTGCCGCTGCCTACTTCATAGGCAGTAGCTGCATTCCTGTTTCCACCGCCACAGCTTGAAGTAGTACTGTTAAAGGTATGATTACCTCCATACTGGTGTCCCATTTCATGTGCTACATAATCTATATAAAAAGCATCGCCAACCGGATTAGATAACCCGGTAACTCCGCCGGCTTTATTTGCTGTACATATACATCTTAAAAAAGCAACACCACCACCACCTGTACTGAATACATGGCCAATGTCATAATTACCAGATCCAATAACAGAGTTACAGGTATTTATATTTTGCGTAAGCATAGTTCCCCCATTATTATTGGTATAGGGATCGGTTGAACCATCAAGGTAAATGAGTAAATCATTATTAGGCACAAGCACCATCCTTATGGAAGTTTCTGTTTCATAAACACCAGTCACCCGGTTAACAGCAACCAACATGGCTGCTGCAGTAAGCGGAACAGTTGGAGCTAAAGGAGAACAAACGGCAACTGCATATTCTCCTGTGCAGGCCAATGCCAGTCTGTACGTATATAATTGGGTTCCCCTGCATGGTCCTGCTGCAACAATTGAAGGTGGAATGGGGTTGTCAGGTACATCACAAACAAAACGGTTTCCACTATTGAAATCCCGGCTGTAATAGCTTATATAATTATTTATATCCCCACGTGCATACGGGTCAATAAATATTCTTCCGGTTACGGCTGATAATATTTGCGCACTAAAACCGAAATAAGGATTATAATCAAAACGTATGGTTGCATAAGGGTCAGTAATACCCTGCCCGGCAAAGGTTTTCATTTCCGGAAATTTTGCCTCCAGTTCCGGTGCCATAATACTGCTTTCCCAAACACGGAATTTAGCTATTGAACCATCCGGCATTGGCAGTTCCAATACAGGCGCAAGATTTCTGTTGACAACATTTTTTTCCGCCGGGAGTGACCATAAGAAAGATTTAAGCTGGTTGATTTCAGCCTGTACGGTATTGTATTTGTTTGGAATGATCACCCGCTTGCTGTTTGCCAGAGAAATAGCTGCTTCATTTTTTTGTAAAAAAAATGAATTTTGTGCCAGCATTGTGGCGGAAGAGCAAAATATAAATACGAATACAAAAAAGATCCGGTATAATTTTTTCATGAATTTTATTTTATCAGTTTAAAAAAAATAGTACAACATTTAATAAATGAGTTAGTTCATTATCAAAAAAAAGGAATGGAAGCACTTAAAACTTGGGACAGGGAATACCCTGATAATCCGGAGGCCTTTTAATGAATATTACGGAAAATTCGGAACCGCCCCTTGAAGCAGTAGCCGCTTTTAAACTGGAGACATTAAAATCATAACTGACGCCGATCCTTAACCCGCCAAACTCCAGGCCTACATAAGGAACTATGGCATCATTAAAGCGATACCAGCTGCCTAAATAGACCGAACTGGGCTTTTCAGCATCCTGGCCTAAATTGGCTGCAATAGCTGCCCCTACAGTGGTTTCACTGGCCTTGTTCTGTATCTGGTGTATTAAAGAAGTATGTACAGTGAGTAGATCTGATAATGGAAAAGAACCGCCTCCGTGTATTGAAATACGGCCGCTTAAATACCAGTTTTTATCTTTAAATCCCACTTTGGGCCGGTTGATATGATACATGGAAGCACCCAGGTAAAGATTATTCTGGCCATTGGTAGAACCGGAGTATAACAAACCGGCATTTATGTCAACATAACTTTGGTTATTTCCATTAGTAATAATATCAGATGTTTGATTGGTAAAACCATTTTGGGTAAGCATATCTTCAAAAGTCAATTTGCTTACATCTAAACTAAGGCTTGAATACGTTGCCTGGAAACCGGCACCAATTGTATTGTATCCGTTTTCATCCAGCGCCTTATGATAAGACATGGATACTGAACCATAATTTAGTTTAAGAATATTGTTGGCACTGGCATCCGTTAAACCAGAAATTCCTACACCAAAAACATCATTATCAGGTATTTTGCTTTTTAGAATCGGAAAGTCCAAAGAAGCACTGGTGGTTACATAAGCCTTTGGTATGGATGGCCATTGATCCCTGTGATTGGCAGCCAAACGCCATGAACCGCTGAACTTACCCGTAAAGGCAGGATTCAGGGTTAGTGGTGAGGCAAAAAATTGCGAAAAATGCGGATCCTGGGCTTTTACAAACTGGACAAGCAAAAGGGTACAAATAAAAACTATTGATTTTCTCATTTTCAATGACTATTTCAGAACTTTAAAGATAAGGAATTACTGCAAAATGCTGCATAGAAAAGGAGGAATGTTCAGGATCTATTTCTGAAAATAAACATAAGTAGCTGGTTTTTAACTTATAACAGTTAGCCAACTATAAAACAGGTAATCATTTACCCTTGTAATTTAGCCCCAAATGCCAGGTCGCCGGCATCTCCCAATCCGGGCACAATATATCCTTTGGCTGTAATTTCATCATCAATATCCCCACACCAGATGATGGCTTTAGGATAAGCCCTTTTAACATACTCAATACCCACGGTACAGGCAATGGCACAAACAATATGCAGGTCTTTAAAAGTGCCTTCCTCTTTTAAAAATTCTATTGATTTCACCAGGGAAGATCCTGTGGCAATCATTGGATCGCTGATAATAATGATCCGGTCCTCTATATCCGGGCAACTCATATATTCCATGTGGATGTCGAAACTGCCATCAGGATTGTGTTTTCGATAAGCGCTTATAAATGCATTATCAGCTTTATCAAAATAATTAAGCAAGCCATTGTGCATGGCCAGCCCTGCACGTAAAATGGTGGCTAAAACAGGTTGTTCTTTTAATACCATGCTGTTGCTTATACCTAAAGGTGTAGTAATTTCTTTTTCCAGCCAGGGCATTTTTTTACTGATCTCATAACCTGCCACTTCAGCAATACGTTGCAGGTTATGCCGGAAACGCAAACGGTCATTTTGAACTTCGGTATCCCTTAATTCGCTGACCCAATTGCTTATTAAAGAATGTTGTTCGCTGAGATTTATTACCATTTATATAATTTTTTAGTAGCCCGATCTTATGCAAAACGTTCTGTGTTACTGAGTTCCTGTGGCAAGATCAAACAAAACTAAAATAAAAAAAATCAGCATTCTATTATTTTTTAACATAGTGTTTCACAAAAAAGTAGTTTTATTGTATTCAAAACAAATCAAATGAAAAAGGTATCCGTGGTTTTAACAATGTTCACCCTGGCTTTTACAGCCTGTAACAGCAATGACAAAAATGCCGAGAAGAAAGATAAATATGAAAAAACCAAAGAGACCCTGGAAGAAACGGAGAAGAAAAACCCTAAACGGTTTTTAACGGTGAGCGGTCACGATAAGAAAAACCTTATCCGGCAAACGGTGATTAAAGGGATCATTTCAAATACCGCCAAAGTGGTCAGTTATAAGGATGTGGATGTGGAACTGGCCTTTTTCAGTAAAACAGGAGCGCTGCTGGAGAAAGACCATGAAGTGATCTATGAAACCATAGCACCGGGTAATACCGCTGATTTTAAAACAAAATATTTTGCACCAAAAGGAACAGATAGTGTGGCATTGAAAATTTTGGGTGCCAAAACGGAATAGAAGCCCTTTTACTTATTGTATAAATGTAAATTCATCCCCGTCAAACAATCCCAGGTCACTCAGTTTTAAATGGGGTATTACCAGGAGGGCCATAAAAGATAAGGTCATAAACGGAGATGATAAGGTTGAACCCAAATCTTTCTTTACCATTTCATCAATGGCGGTATAGGCCGTTGCAACTTTATATCCGTCCTGGTTACTCATTAACCCGGCAACAGGTAAACCAAGTAATGTTTCTGTTTTATTGCTGACTGCACTAATACCTCCCTTCTCTTTTATAATCAGATTGACGGCTTTACAAATACTTTCATCATCCACGCCAACGGCAACGATATTGTGGCTGTCGTGAGCAACAGAGGAAGCAATAGCCCCCTTTTTCATCCCAAAATTTTTAATAAATGCTTTAGCAATGGGTGCATTTTTGTACCGGTTAACTACCACGATCTTTAAAAGATCATTCGCCACATCACTTTCATAAAAACCATCTTTTATTATTGGGTTGCAAACCTGTTTATTGGTAATTAACTGTCCATCCAATGCTTCTATGGCATAAACCCTTTCTCCAAAACCGGAACATAAAAACCTGAAATCTGAAATATTCTTCTCATGGCAATTAAAATTATTCAGTATTTCTGAAGTACGGCTATTCACCAATGATTTTCCTTTTTCAGCCACCAGTTCTCCGTCAATATACGTTTGCAGTACTTTGAAATTGGTCAGATCTTCAACAACAATAAAATCTGCAGCATCTCCTTCTTTCAATAATCCAATATTCATTTTGTAATGCTCTACCGGATTTATACATGCAGCCTGCAATACTTTAAATACATCAATACCCGTGGCCACTGCTCTTGCACACAATTGGTTAATATGTCCTAAGGCTAAACTGTCGGGATGTTTATAATCTCTGCAAAACATCATCATCTTATAATGGTCATGCAGAAGATCAACCAGGGCATCAAAATTTTTTGCGGCACTACCTTCCCGTATTAAAATTTTCATGCCGTATTTTAATTTATCCAATGCTTCACCGGCTGTAAAACATTCATGATCTGTTGAAATACCGACCTGCCCGGCAGGCAGGCCCGCTTCAATATATTTTTTTGCGTCTTCACCTCTTAATCCAGGTGCATGCCCATCAACCGGTTTACCGTATTTTTTGGCCAGGGTTATTTTTTTAAACACGTCCTCATCTCCATGCAATACCCCGGGAAAATTCATCATCTCACTTAAATAATGAATTTCTTCTTTTTGCAGCAATATATCTACATCACCGGCATCTAATACATCGCCGGCCGTTTCAAAAATGGTGGCGGGCACACAGCTTGGCGCACCAAAATGAAATTTAAACGGAACCATTTTTCCATTGGCGATCATAAATTCTACGCCGGCCATGCCGCAAACATTGGCGATCTCATGTGGATCGCTGATGCTGCCTACCGTGCCATGAACAACGGCCAGTTTTGCAAATTCAGATGGCACCAGCATGGAGCTTTCAATATGAACATGGCTGTCAATGAAGCCGGGGAGGATGAAGACTGCCTGTCCGGAAGGCAGGTTTGTGGTAGGGAGGCTTTCAAGAAAAGCTATCTTTCCGTTTTCTACCGTTACCTCACCGTAAAAAATATTCCTGGCCGGAATATCTACTATACTACCCTTTATTTTAAATGTGGCCATACGCTGTCCTGCAAACGGTTTATATTAGATGAGAGGATTAAGATACAGGATAAACGGAAAGCAAAAAAAATAATTCTGCTGAAAATTTGTTCTATCTTTCCGCCCTAAAAAATTGTACAATGAAAAATTTAATTGTTTTCGGATTATTTGTAATGGCCATGGTATTGGTTCAGTTTACACAGGCCCAAACTGTTGATGAAATAGTGGATAAGTATATTAATGCAATGGGGGGTAAAGAAAAATTAATGTCTTTAAATTCGGTAAAGCTGATTGGCAGCATGAGTGTTCAGGGTACCGATGTAGGCATTACCACTACAAAATTACATATGAAAGGAATGCGGATGGATATTTCTGTAATGGGTACGGATAACTACCAGATAGTTACACCGGAAAAAGCTACTATGTTTATGCCTATTCAGCAGATGAATGAGCCAACAGATATGCCGGAACAGCAAATGAAAGCCGGCCAGGTTCAGTTAGATGTACAAAGTTCTTTATTAAACTATAAGGAAAAGGGGACTTCTGTTGAACTGCTTGGAACTGAAAAAGTGGATGGTACCGATCATTATAAAATGAAACTTACTTTTAAAAACGGTATTTCAACAAATTATTTTATTAATACACAGAGTAACCGGCTTAGTAAAACCGTAAGCAAAAGAAACATGAATGGCGAGGAAATTGATGTTGAAAACATTTTTTCCAATTATAAACAAAATGCCGATGGATTTTGGTTTGCATACAGCAGTTCCAGTATTCAGGGTGAAATAAATTACGAAAAAATAGAAACCAATGTGACTGTTGATGAAAGTATCTTTAAGCAATAAAAGAATTTCCCTTTGTAAAAAAGTGCCCCGGTTTAGGGGCACTTTTTTAATTACAATTAGTACCTTCCCAAACTAATATACAGACAATGAAAAAACGGGCTTTGATTTCTGCAGCATTACTGGTTAGTTTAACTTCTTTTGCTCAAAAAAAACAAACTATTGTTGTTGCAAATAATGACGACAGTGTTTTATTCAGTAAAGTAAAATACAGGTCTGTTGGCCCATACCGGGGTGGCCGCAGCGGAGCTGCTGCAGGCGACCTCAGTCAAAAAAATACTTTTTATTTCGGCAGTACAGGAGGCGGTGTTTGGAAAACCATTGATGGCGGCAGCAACTGGAAAAATATAGTCGATAAATATTTTGGCGGCAGCATTGGCTGTGTTTCGGTAGCCCCCAGCGATCCCACTATCTTATATGTTGGCGAAGGTGAAAATTCTTTAAGGGGTAATGTGAGCGAAGGTTTTGGTATCTGGCGTACCGATGATGGTGGCCGGAGCTGGAGAAACCTGGGGTTGAAAGATACCCGGCATATCATCCGCATAATTATTCATCCCAAAAACCCGGATATAGTTTGGGTGGCTGCCATTGGCCATTTGTTTGGGCCCAATGAAGAGCGGGGTATTTTTAAAACAACCGACGGTGGTAAAAACTGGAAAAAAGTTTTGTACATAAATAATCAAACCGGTTGCAGCGATCTGATCATGGAGCCGGGGAACCCGGGCGTGTTGTACGCTGGCAGCTGGCGCATGTTACGTACACCTTACAGTATGGAAAGCGGTGGGGATGGAAGTGGTTTATGGAAGAGTGTTGATGGAGGGGAAAGCTGGAAAAATATTTCAAAAACCAAAGGATTGCCCAAGGGTCTTTGGGGTATTGTAGGTGTTACTGTTAGCCCTTCGAATACTGATAAAATTTATGCATTGATAGAAAACCCGGAAGGCGGATTGTTTGTGAGCAGCGATGCAGGCGAAAGCTGGACCTTGCAAAGCAGCGATAATAATATACGCCAACGGGCCTGGTATTACACTAAAGTTTTTGTTGATCCAAAAAATGAAAACAATGTATATGTACTGAATGTAAATTTTTTAAAAAGCACTGATGGCGGTAAAACATTTAAATCCATCAGAACACCGCATGGTGATCATCATGATCTCTGGATAGACCCTGCAGATGGCAACAGGATGATCATAGCAGATGATGGTGGTGCACAGATAAGTTTTGACGGCGGGGATAACTGGAGTACGTATAACAATCAGCCAACGGCACAGTTTTACAGGGTTAGTACCGATACTCATTTTCCATACAGGATATTGGGCGCACAGCAGGATAATTCTACAGTAAGAATTTTATCACGAAGTGGTGGCGGACAAATTACTACCGATGACTGGCAAACAACTGCCGGTGCCGAAAGTGGTTATGTGGTTGCAGATCCGTTAAATCCGGATGTTGTTTATGGCGGAAATTACAGTGGCTATCTGTCAAGGCTTGACCATAAAACAGGAGAGAACCGTGCCATAAGTGTTTGGCCCGATGACCCTTTGGGTGGAGGTATTGATGTTGCCAAATATCGTTTTCAATGGAACTTCCCTGTTTTCTTTTCACCGCATGATCCTAAAAAACTATATGCCGGCGGCAACCATTTATTTGTAACTGAAAATGAAGGTGCCTCCTGGACCGCATTAGGCGGCGATCTTACAACCAATGATAAAGAACGCCAGCGATCAAGCGGCGGACCCATTACAAAAGATAATACCGGTGTGGAAGTGTATTGTACCATTTTTACGGCTACAGAATCAGCCCTGGAAAAAGATCTATTATGGACCGGCAGCGATGACGGTTTGATACATGTAAGTAGAGACGGCGGAAAAAACTGGGAAAACGTTACCCCAAAAGAAGCCGGGCAGTGGATGATGTGGAACTGTGTGGAAACAGATCCATATAAAAAAGGCAAGGCTTTTTTTGTAGGAACAAAATATAAGAGCGATGATTTTGCTCCCTATATTTTTAAAACAGAAAATTATGGTAAAACCTGGACGAAGATCACCAACGGAATTGGAGCCATGCATTTTACCCGTGCTATACGGGCAGATAAAAAAAGGCCGGGCTTATTATATTGCGGTACAGAATATGGTATGTACTTCAGTTATAACGATGGCGCAAGCTGGAAACCCTTTCAGCTGAATTTACCCATGGTGCCCATTACCGATTTAACCATCAAAGAAAATGATCTGATTGTGGCTACCCAAGGCCGGTCATTTTGGGTATTGGATGATCTGACGGTGGTACAGCAAAATGATAAAGGCATTACCGATAAAAATTTATTTGCCTTTGGGGTTAATGATGCCTATCGTTTTGATGGCTTTCAAAATCCAAATCCAAAAAATGCAGGGATGAACCCACCCAATGGCTCTGTTATTAACTACTTTGTTAAAAACATTTCCGATTCAGCTAAAGTGAGTATTGATATTCTCGATAACAATAAAAAACTGATCAAAACATTTTTAACCAAAGCAAAAGAGGCAGCCGATAAACTTGATGTAAGCAGTGGCATGAACCAGTTTGTATGGAATATGTATTATCCGCCTGCAGAAAAAGTGGATGGACTAATTATCTGGCATGGATCTGTTCCCGGCCCTAAAGCTGCACCCGGCCAATATTTCTATAAAATAAAAGCAGATAAAGATTCTGTTGAAGGAGGTTTTATAATAAAAGCAAACCCGGTTTATAATATATCACAGCAGGATTATGAGGAGCAGTTTAATTTTTTAATTGCTGTTCGTGATAAATTTAATGACATACAGAAAGCCGGAAAAAATATCCGCGACATCAGGAAACAGATCAATGATTTTATTTACAAACAGGGAAAGGATTGTCCTAAGGAAATTAAACAAAAGGGTGATACCATAAATAAACAAATGACCGTGATTGAAGAGGCCCTGCATCAAACCAAAGCAAAAAGCGGACAGGATGTATTGAATTACCCAATTCGTCTGGATGATAAAATATCCGGACTGTATGATTTTGCGGTAAGTGGGTACAGTGCACCTGCCAGGCAGGTTAAAGAAGCCTTTGCTGAACTGGGAGGACAGGCAGATATACAGTTAAATAATCTTAAAAAAATTATTGATGAAGACCTGGTAAAATTAAATGCCATGATCAGGGAAAAGGCGTTGCCGGTTATTGGAATAAAAAAAGATTGAAGCTTGATGCTGGATACTTGATCCTGGAAAGGGCTTAATAAATTTAAAAGACATTTTATTATTAAGCAGCATACAGTATCAAGTATCAAGCATCCAGTATCTCCTTACTAATTATCTTTGCGCATGAATTTAAAAGCATTTGCTTCTTCCTTTATCAATAAATTTGTTTATTTAAAAAAAACTTTCGGTAGTAAGCCTTTTACATTACTGGATATTGGCGCAGGGAACCATTCTGCCTCCAAAGCAAAAACTGTTTTTCCAAATGTTGAATACCATGGTGTGGATATGGAACGGGATTACAACAACAGTGAAACTGATC
>JANOGE010000046.1:0-6851 GCA_031414035.1 Chitinophagaceae bacterium
TTTGCAACACTTTGCGTAGATAAAAAATCAATGGACGCTTCTCCTGAATTTGTCTATCGGATGAACTGGTTTAATGGTTATTTAAAAAAGCATAAAGATTATACCATTATTGAGGAGATGATGGATGATAAAGTATTATTGTCCCTTATTCCCAAAGCAAGGTTGCAGCGCTTACTGCATGCCATGCTTGATGAGGCTGAATTTTTATCTGACTATGGTATCAGGGCTTTGTCGAAAAAACATGAGCATGGCTATGGAGTGAATATTAATGGCGAAATTTTTGGATTAAAGTATGAGCCTGCAGAAAGCAGTTCTGGTTTGTTTGGAGGTAACAGTAATTGGCGTGGCCCCATCTGGTTGCCGATGAATTATATGTTGATTGAATCTTTAAGAAAATTGCATCAATACTATGGAGACGAATTGATGGTTGAATGCCCCACAGGCAGCGGTAACTTCATGAACCTCGATAATGTTGCGCAGGAAATTTCACAAAGGCTTGCAAAAATATTTATACCGGATAAAGACGGCAACCGGCCTGTAAACGGGTTAACACCTTTACTGTACAAAGACGAGAATTTTAAAAATCTCGTTTTATTTTACGAATATTTTCATGGCGATAATGGCAGAGGTGTTGGTGCAAGCCATCAAACAGGCTGGACAGGCGTGATTGCTGAATTGATCAATGATTTTAAATAAACTAGATGCAACAGGTTTTTAAAGATCTATCTGCCAAAGAATATTTACTAACAAATGGTATAGGTGGTTATTGCTCATCATCGTTTAGCGGGGCAAATACCAGGCGTTATCATGGTTTATTGGTAGCTTCTTTCAATCCGCCAACTGACAGAAAAGTATTGGTATCAAAAATTGAAGAAAAAATTATTGTTGATGAAAAGGAGTATGAGTTATCTGCCAATCAATATCCCGGCTCTATTCATCCAACTGGATTTCAGTATTTAACTGACTACAAAGTTGACAATAACCAGGCTGTCATTGATTTTAAGGACGATGATTTTAGTGTAACAAAATTATTGTCGGTAGTACAAGGTGAGAACACTACTATTATTCAATACACAAACAATGGTGCTTCCTCAATTCAGCTTGAGCTTAATCCCATGTTGGTTTATAAAGATTACCATGGCCTGTTTATGCGGGCTGACGAATTTGATTTTTTTACAGAGCAGACAGGCGAAACAAGATTGAAAGTATTTGCAAAGTATGAAGCTGAACCATTGTATATAAATGTTTCAGCGGGCAATTGGAATTTGCACCATAGCTGGTATACAAATTTTGAATTGGTTGTGGAAGATGAAAGAGGATTCCCATTTACAGAAGATGCAATGAACATTGGCACATTATCAGTTTTTCTTATGCCAGGCGAAAACATCTCTATTAATTTTTCTACAATGGAAAATGCCGGTTTAGAAATCGTGCCGCTTAAAGAAAAATATTTTACCGATGATAAAAAAGTACCTGCATTTGTAAAGGCACTGGAAGCAAGCAGCAGGCAGTTTATTGTGCAAAGAAAAAGCACCGGGGGCAGCACCATCATTGCAGGCTATCATTGGTTTACCGACTGGGGAAGAGATACCATGATTGCCATGAGGGGAATAAGTATTGCAACGATGCGGCAGGAAGAAGCCAAAAGTATTTTACAAACTTTTTTTAAATACCTGGATAAAGGGATGTTGCCCAACCGTTTTCCTGATTATGAGGAAGAATTGGAATATAATACCATTGATGCTACGCTGTGGTTGTTTGTAACATTATATGAATATCAGCAGGCGTTTAATGATAAAGATTTTATTATATCGGTACTTCCTGATTTAAAAAATATTATTGATGAACATACAAATGGAACAAGATATAATATACATGTAACTGATGAGGGCCTTTTATATGGCGGAGAAGAAGGTGTTCAGTTAACATGGATGGATGCAAGAATTGATGACTTTGTAGTTACGCCCCGTATTGGCTGCCCGGTTGAAATAAATATGCTTTGGTTTAACGCTTTGAAAATCTATCAGCAATTTACTCAGTTGTGTGAAGGTAAAGCCGATGAGGCCACTGCAGTGCTGCTCTCAAAATTTGAGCAATCGTTTCCTCAATATTTTATTAACAACGACGGTTATTTAAACGATGTAGTTATTCCAAATACTTTGGCCGATGCAAGTATAAGGCCTAACCAGATTTATGCAGTTAGCCTTCCTTTTTCTCCTTTGAGCAATGAGCAAAAATTAAAAGTGCTGGAAGTAGTTCAGGAAAATTTATTGACAGATTTTGGATTAAGGACATTGGATATAAATCATACTGATTTCAAGCCATTGTATTATGGTAATTCCTGGGACAGGGACAATGCTTACCACCAGGGAACTGTTTGGCCTTTTTTGTGGGGCGAATGGGCTTTGGCATATTTATCTAAGCATGGGTTTTCAGCTGCAAGTTGTTTGCACGTATGGAAAGCCTCTGAAAAATTGCAGCAGCATTTTAATAATGAAGACTGTTTGAATTGTATTTCAGAAATATTTGACGGCCTGCAACCCATTGCCGGTAATGGTTGTGTACAACAGGCATGGAGTGTGAGTATGTTGCTGAAAGTATTTTTAGATCTGCAATTTGACTATAGTTTAATTACAGAAAAATAATGAAAGCATTATCAGCCACCAACTGGAAAATTTATTTTATTGAGGCGTGGGCTTTAGGTATGTTCATGATTTCTGCAAGCTTATTCGTTGTTTTATTTGAGCACCCCAATTTTTATATAAATACAATTATCCCTAACGTAACTGTAAGAAGAATGTGTATCGGGGCTGCAATGGGGCTTACTGCAGTTTTACTGATTTATTCAAATTGGGGTAAGCATAGTGGTGCACACATGAATCCTGCTGTTACTTTAGCAAATTATTTTTTGAACAGAATCTCGTTAAGAGATGCGGCAGGGTATATTTTTTTTCAGGCCATGGGCGCATCAATAGCTATGCTGATATTAAAATATTTCTTTCAAAATTATTTAGCAGATACGTCTGTAAATTATATTGTAACCCAGCCGGGTAAAGCCGGTGTTGCAGTAGCTGCTATTGCAGAATTTATTATGTCCGTCTTGATTTTTTTAACAATAATGATAGTAAGCAACAGCAGGCTGGAAAAATATACCGGTTACTTTGCCGGGGCATTGGTATTTATTTTTATCTCGGTCGAAGCTCCTTTATCAGGTATGAGCATCAATCCTGCCAGGAGCCTGGGTTCTGCCGTTGCCGCAGGCAATTGGGGTTCTTTTTGGTTGTACATTATTTCTCCGGTTGCAGGCATGTTGCTATCAGCTTATCTTTTCCGAAGCTGGTATTTTTATAAAAAGGGTGAGTGTAAAACAATGAATTGTTTTATGAACGGGCAACAATTCAGCAATAAAGCTTACCATGTTTATAGCTGGTTTCAGAAAAATGAAAAAGGAAAGGCAGTAAAAGTATATGCGCAAGAAAGTAAGCCATAGCTGCAAAGAATTTTTAATTAAATAATAAAACCGAATAATGAAGAATATTTTAATTACCGGAGCCTCGGGCAATTTGGGCAAATCAATTTTAGCTGCTTTTGAAACAGAAAGTGAATTTCATATTAACATTACCAGCCGGGAAGAAATCCATGGCAGCAGCCATTTAAAGGCATTTTATGTTGACTTAATGAATGAAGCTTCGGCTGCTTCATTGGTACACGAAATAATAGAAACACAGCAGCATATTGACGCCGTTATTTTTTTAACCGGCGCATATATACAAGGCGATGTTACGCAGAATACTTCCACGGATTTACAAAAAATGATCAGCGTAAATGTTGCCACTGCGCACAATATAGCTGCACCTTTAATGCAAATAAACCGGCTTCAAAAAAAGCCACTCCGTTTTATTTTTATTGGCGCAAAGGCAGCTATGCTTCCTGCAGCTTCCATTGAAAATGCAGCTTATGCACTTTCTAAAAAGATGTTATTTAATTACTGTGAACTTATAAATGAAAGTGAAAATAAATATGGTACTTTAGCCTATATAATTTTACCAGGCACTTTAAATACAGCATTTAACAGGGAAGCCATGCCTGGTGCTGATTTTTCGAAATGGACAAACCCGGATGAGATCGCAATGTGCATCAAAAAAATTGTGGAAGGTGAACAAACTGAAAAAGTAATATCTCTATAAATTAAAAACGATGCTGTTTATTTATCTGCTTTTTGTGTATTTTATTATTGGAATTGCTATTGCAATTTGGTTTGTCTTTTACAAAATTAAAAGGATAGATGTTGCTGCTAAGGGTACATCTTTTTGGTTTAAAGTAATATTACTGCCGGCAAGCATTTTGCTTTGGCCAATAGTATTGTATAAATTAAGTACTTTAAAAAAACAGCATGGATAGGCATCTTAGAAAAAGACATTTTGTAACCTGGATAATACTTTCAATACTGTTGGTTACTTTATTATGGCTTGCTGTAATATTACGTCCCTGATAATTTAATTTACTAATTGTATGAGTGCAAGTTACCAGCCTGTTTTATGGAATAAATTTAAAAAGCAATATGATGTTATCCTTTGGGGTGCAATCATTTTATATCTGTCAATTTTCACAGGACTTACTATTTATTTTTACCCTGCACAAAATATAAATACCACATTAATCAGGGCATTTGGCACATTGGCTATTATCTTAATGCATGGCATTTTAATTATTGGGCCATTAAGCAGAATATCCAATAAGTTTTTACCAATTTTATACAATCGGCGTCATTTAGGTGTATCTATGTTTTTAATTGCGGCCATACATGGGTTTTTAAGTATCCTGCAGTTTCACGGCAATGGCAATGTAAATCCCTTGTTATCTGTCTTTATCAGCAATCAGCATTACGGGTCTTTTATTTTTTTTCCTTTTCAAACCCTGGGCTTTGCCGCATTAATTATTCTGGCTGCCATGGCTTTTACAAGCCACGATTTTTGGTTGCACTTTCTTGGCCCTAAATTTTGGAAACTAATGCACATGCTGGTGTATGTTGCTTATGGTTTAATTATGTTGCATGTTACTTTAGGGATCATACAATTTGAAAAAAGCCCTGTATTGGTGGGATTATTAATTACCGGCTTAATTGCAGTAGCATCGTTGCATTTATGGGCAGGGTTTAAAGAAAATAAAACCAGTAAAATTAACAATGCGCTGGATAAAGATTGGAATTTTGTATGCAGCATACAGGATATTGAGGAGGATAAAGCTAAAATGGTAAATGTACAAAATGAACGGGTTGCCATTTTTAAATACGATGGAAAACTAAGTGCTGTACACAATGTTTGCAAGCACCAGATGGGGCCACTTGGCGAAGGTAAAATTATAGATGGCTGTATTACCTGCCCCTGGCATGGTTACCAATACAGGCCCGAAGATGGTTGTGCACCTGCACCTTTTACTGAAAAAGTGGCTACCTATCAATTACAATTAGCCGGCGATAAAATTTACGTAAATGTAACTCCCCTGCCCGAGGGAACATTTATAGAACCTCTTCTTATACCAGCTCCTGCTAAAGACAATTTAAAAAGTCAATTTTTTATAGGCTGGGCAAAAAACAGTAAAAATTTGTTTAGGGTTAGCAGGCTTTCAGCAATTTTTGCTTTGCTGTTTATTGCCTTTATTAGTGTCATATTAAGCAGCAGCCAGCAAAAGTTTTCTCCGATTAAAATTGATTATAGCAATGTAAAAAAAATAGAAGGCTGGCTTTCAAATAAGCCGGTACCATCACTAAGAATATTAGATGCTAAAGATGCTTATGGCAACCCTGTTTTTAAAACAATTTTATTAGTCGATGCTTTTAAATTTGGCGCAGATGCGGTGGTGAAAAAAGTATTAAATGGCGATAGTGTAAAGTATGTAAGGCTTACAGGATATTTAAGCAGCAATATTATTGGATGCAGTGACAGTAGCAAAGATTGTGTGGAAATTTGCAGCCAGTGTATTATTGGTACTACTAATAACCCGGTGATGGAAATTGAAAACGGACAGTATTCTTTTGAAACAATTCAAGCACCCTTTGCTTCACGTTCAAATGTTATAAGTATTGGTATGCAAACTTTACGTGGCGAAATAATAGACCCTAAATGTTACTTTGGAGCTATGAACCCCGGCCAGGGAAAGCCACACCTCAGTTGTGCTGTAAGGTGTATCAGCGGTGGTATAATGCCGGTATTAAAATATGTAGCAAACAGCGAAAAAAAGTATGCGGTATTAGTGGGTTTAAAAGGTGAAAAAATTAATAATGAACTACTTAATTTTATAGGAGTACCAATACAAATTACAGGCAAGTTATCTACCATCGGTAATTGGGGGGTATTGTATATTGATGAAAGAAATAGTGTTCGTATTATAAATAAATATTGATTAAGCAATTTTGAGAGTTAAATAATGATGATTTGAATAGCGAGTGTTGTTAGAAACAATTATCCAGGTTTGGTTATTATTTAAAAAAAATACTGTGGCTGTGTTTAAACTATATAACTCATTTTACTTTCAGAGCGTTTTTTCTTATCAGCCATTCGCTGATGAATCCATTCGGGCCATTGGCTGCTGTCTTCAGCATCATAAATACGCAGCACCTGCGATTCATCTTTTTGAATGAGGTCTTCTTCTCTGCAACCCAGTATTTCTGCAGCTGTTTTTACGCCAGAGTAACTGGCACCTGCTACACCATGGCTCATAATGCTGGCGCCACACATATACAGGTTTTCTATTTCGGTTTTTGCTTTGTAGGAGAAAGGGCCGGTTTGCATAAATCCTTTTTCGGTGCCGTAAACATTTCCTTTTGTTGTGTTAATATAATATTCGTTGGT
>JANOGE010000047.1:0-3568 GCA_031414035.1 Chitinophagaceae bacterium
CCATTTTTATTGACCGCTGATTTGTTTCAGCAAAAATTAATTCATTATGAATAACAGAAGAAATTTTATTGTACAGGGCACTTTGGCAACCTCCGCTATGATCGCATTAAAACCTTTGCAAACCATTGCCAGGGCCACATCTCCGTTAACCGGGTATACCGGCAGTTACGGCAAACTGGTTTTTTTACATACTGCCGATCTTGATCCACACCATGATCACAAGGTCATTCAATATATTAAAGGAATAAAAAACAATAATACAAACGCCATACTTTTAAAAGCCGGGCAAAATAAACAGGATGAATCAGGCACCCTTTCTTATGACGCTTCTATTAATGATAGCAGTTACTTTTCGTCAATGGCGGGCGATTATAAGATCATCAATAAAGGTGGTCACCGGACAGGGGTTATCCGAGCAACACCGGGCGAAAACGATATTATCCAAAAAGTAAACACATTGTCATCCTACCTGAAAAAAGAAAAAAACTGTACCATAGTGGTATGCCTGTCGCAGCTTGGCTATAAAAATAAAAAGGCAATTGATGATATCACCCTGGCTGAAAGATCAACGCACCTTGACATCATTATTGGGGGGCATAAAGAAAATTTTCAGACGAATCCTTATATAGCTTTAAACAGTAATAAGGAAGAAGTGATCATTCATTCTGCAGCGGGTGATGCTGCTGCTTTTGGCAGGATAGAAATTGATTTTAACGAATACGGCAACAAAAAACATATCAGCTTTATCAATACATGATCCGGTAATAGTGCGGCGAAGCCGGCTGCCTGATCCTTCCATGCTGATTGTAAAATATCTTTGCAACCACCATTACCCTGGTGTAAGTTTTGCATTACATTTAATAACAGCATTATCAATATGAATCCCGGAATGGAGCTCATTTACAATGAGTTTCATAAGCGTTTACTTAGTTTCTGTTTAATGCTAACTACATTTAAAGTAATTTAGAACCTGTACAGTTATAAAATAAACGGATAGAAAAAATGGCTGATCTTCCTTACCAATTTGAACCTGCACCCGGATTGATGGAGTACAAGGTTACTTCCATGCTTAAAGATTACCTGGGAGTACTGATGGAGCAACCGGAAAACCAGGAGACCATTGAACAAATACTTACTTTGATAAATGGATATATTAACCAGTTCCGAAATCTCTGGATACAAAACCGGGTAGAAACAACCAAAGAATTGTATAAAGCCATTGACAATTTTTTTCTAAATGCCTCGGAAGAAAATAAAAAAGAAATACAATGTAAAGCTGGTTGTACGGCCTGTTGTTTTATAGATGTTGATGTCTCTGGAGTTGAAGCTTCTGTCATTATTAATTACTGCAAAGAAAACGGTATTGATATTGACAGGGAGTATTTAACAAAGCAGGCCGCTGTGGGAAGAAGATCTTACTCCTCCTTATCCCGTTGTGTTTTTTTGAAAGAAAACCTTTGCAGCATTTACCCGGTAAGGCCAATTGCTTGCAGGAAACATTGGGTAAAAACAGATCCTGCCCTTTGCGACTTTTCTAAAAATACGGTTAACCAGGTTGGCGGATATTTTGATGTGAATACAGAAATACTTGCCAGTGCATTATTAAACGTTGATGAAACCGGCCCATTCGAGAAAGTTTTGCTGAGTGAGTTGGAAAAAACTTTAAATATAGAAGAAAGGCATACTTAAGTTTTTACATAGGTCTATAAAGATACCATTTATGCAAGGCCCTCAGCATGTTGTTTCGAAAACATCCGCACACAAACCTGTTTAGAGTGAGTATCATCATGATTGAAAGGGTTAAACTTCAGTAACCCTGAAACCCGGGTTGCTTTCTATACTATACTTAAACAATAGATGGACAGGATATTTCTTAAAAGAGTCAGTCATCCTCAATATATGAGGAATGGTGAGGCCCGATTCATTAAAACCCAAACTATGTTGCCTGAATATGCGGATAGAAGTGCAAAGCACTATCTGGTTATATTGATTAACAGGCAACTCAGGGATGGTTACTATAATCCCCGGTGAAAGTGCCGGTATATCTTCCGGATGATCTTTAATACGCACAGCCGTTTCAGCATCCAGCTCCATCAATGTTTTTAAAGAGATAACTGGTTCAGGATTATGAATTGTGTTACCCATCAGGCAAACATCCACCCTGACCAGTTCCGGAATAAGAATGGTGTTTTCCCTGCATTGTGACAACAGGTTGGCTACAATACTCACCTGCGGTTCTTTTTGTAAAGCATTGTTCATGGTTTCAGAAACGATGATATCGGGTTGTTGGTTACCGGTAATAGAATAAGTAACGGCATCTGCCTCTACCAGATCAATGATATGATCTTCCATACCGAAATGATGTATTATTTTTTTGAGGTAACCCATACTTACCGGATTGATCTCAAGCAGTACCATCTGCAATTGTGCGGGATTGAAAACGGTGATCAATGGTGTAAGCAGCGGGGCAAAGGGTCCTGTTCCGGCGTATAAGACCTTTACCGGTTTGCCCGGGTTCATTTTTAATCTTTCCGCAATGGCATCCTTTATTCCTATTATGAACTTGCGGGTACGCATCATATCTATAAGGCAGAAGGCTGCCCATTTGGAGGCAATAGCCTTTCCTGCATCAGTGATGATTTCTGATTCGATGGCCTCTTCCTTTTCATCAAAAGCCACTGCATCACTGAATAATTTCATAAGAGATATTGAAGCTTCCCTTACAAGGGTATAATCCATCACCGGCGATAGCAATGAATCGGTAACTGTTTTAAGGCTATGGAAAGCTTGGGTCATCGTGGAAAGTTTTCAAATAAAAAACGGGTTTCTTTCCATATAATAATGCCGGCCATTATTTTTAATATGAATAAAACCTAACCGCCGGTATAATTGTATAGCCGTGTTGTCAGGATCCACATGAAGAGATATTTTCTTTTTAACTTTATTTGATCTTTTGACTAACTCACCCAAAAGAAAGGTACCTATTCCCTTGCCCCTGAAAGCGGGCAATAATGCAATGTCAATGAGGCGGATCTCAGCATCTGTTTCCCAGGTGTAAAAACGGCCCGCATCCTGCTTCTTATAAATGATCACTTGGTAGGTTGCACCCGGAAATTTTGTATTATACTCTGCCATCTGAGCCATTGATTGCATCATGATAAATGCATTTTTTTGAGATTCATCCCAGTTGGTTAATTTCAGTTCATCTTCCCTTGTAGAGCGGTAAACCGCTTCAATAAATAAATTATCTTTTTCTTCAACTGGTCTCAGTTCTATCATTTGCTGAAATTAAAAAAAAATACAGAAAGTGCATAGACTACCGTAGTTTTTTGGAAGACACTACCTTAGTTTTTGAAACTACGGTAGTGTTAATAAAAAAGACTTCTAAAATTTTTTAAACTTTAGAAGTCTTAATGATATGAACTGAAGCTATGTATGCTTAATTCCGTTTTACCAGTTTCACCATTTGTTTTTTGGTGCCCTGGCTCACTTCAATAATATAGGTGCCTGATCCTGCTCCTTCACCTACGATATAGGTTTCGCCCGGCACTCCTCTCCTGGCCTGAAC
>JANOGE010000048.1:0-2047 GCA_031414035.1 Chitinophagaceae bacterium
GTTTGGCAGTTAACCCAATGGAATAACTGGTACTGGTTTCCTGCTTTAAGGTAGGTATACCCAATATTTGCGCAGGCTTACTACCATTGGTAAATGTACCAGCCTGAATTGGCACCAATGGATTACCTATAAACAACGTACTTGTTCGCTCATAAAAACGTTGTTGCATGGAAGGAGCGCGGAAGCCAGATGTCATAGAGGCTCTTAAATTAAATGCATCACTAAATTTAAAGCGGCTGGCCAATTTATAATTTAGTGTTGAACCGAAATCGCTATAATTTTCAAAGCGTAATGCACCTGTTACCAAAAATTTATTGGTAAAATCCTGTTCCAGATCAATATAGATTGATTTAGCATTCCGGTTATTGTCATTGGAATTTATAAATCCAGAAAACACCTGTGCTCCGGCAGCAGCAGCAGTGGGAGGATCATAATTTTTGTAGGAGGCAACTTCTCCACCCCTAACCTGAAAATTTTCTATCCTGAATTCAATTCCGCCGGCTACATTTAATCCTTTCATTACATTAAATTTCCTGGAGAGATCTGCATTGAAAACATTTTGACCAAATTTTAATCCACCTGCATCAAAGGAAGTTTGCCGGTTGCCGGGAACAAAAAATTGGGAGTAATTAACAGAATTGTCGATGGTAAAATCAAATTTACTCATTCCATAAGTATAACTAAAGTCTGCATTCCATTCATTGAATTTTGTACGAACGCCCAGTGATGTAGAAAAATCAGCAAGATCAGAATTGATAAAAGGTAAAAATCCGTTCGGGTAGATAGCTAATGCCTGGGCTGAATAAATTCTTGCATTACCAGGAATACCGCTTGGATACCGGTAGAAGCCGGCGGCTCTGCCATCTTTTTTGCCATATCCTCCAAACGCATAGATCTCTGTTTTGTCATTCACCGGATAACTGAAATTATAAAACAGGTTCCCTCCTTTCATCTCCGAGTTACCAACTACCATATCAAAAGTATTTCTTGTCTGACCCCTTGCTGTCATAATAGAATCATCCCTGTTAACACCGTTTACATTAGGATATACGGCGCCGGTATATGTGCCTGTTCTGTTGGTAGCATCGCGTTTTATATATTCTCCGGTCAGGTTCAGCTGACCTTTGTTTATTTTAAAACCATATCCAACAGAAGCCTGTAAGTTTCCACCATCTCTGGCTTTTACAGAGGGGTCATCTGTTTTATTGGTAATTTTATATTGAGCATAATTTTTATCGTAAGAGGTAATGAATTTGCCATAGCTTACTCCTGCTTCCAATACTCCTGTTCTTTTTTTCAGTACAATATTAATAACGCCGGCAATGGCATCTGAACCATATTGGGCGGCTGCACCATCACGTAATATTTCAATTCTTTCAATAGCAGTAGCGGGAATAGCACTCATATCTGTACCTACAGAACCGCGGTTAACAGTGCCATTTACATTTACTAAGGCTGATTGGTGACGGCGTTTGCCATTTACCAGCACCAATACCTGGTCAGTACCCAAACCTCTTAACTGAGCAGGATCCACATGGTCCGTACCATCCGAAATAGTTTGACGGGCTGATTGAAATGATGGCGCAATAAAATTAAGAATCTGGCTAAGTTCCACCTGCCCTATTTCATTTACTACCTGTGCTATTTGAATTACATCAACCGGTACAGGTGTTTGTAACCTTGTACGTACAGTGTTGGAACGCGATCCTACAATTACGGTTGCCAGATCGCCAATAGTTAACAGACTGGCATTTGTTTCTACCGTACTGTTTTCAGCAACGGTTACGGAAAGACGTTGAGTCGCTGTACCCACATAACTTATAACAAGCGTATAAGCGCCAGGTTTTACTTGCAGCGAATAATTACCTGTTGCATTGGTAGAAGTTCCATTTTTAGTGCCCTCCAGCAATACCGATGCTCCAGCCACTGGCAACCCATTGGCATCTTTTACAGTACCTTTCAGGGTGCCGCTTTGAGCCGAAACCTGCAGCGAAACAAAAAGGACTAAAATGAATGAAACTAAAAAACGAAAAGCAGAAATGTACTT
>JANOGE010000049.1:0-23767 GCA_031414035.1 Chitinophagaceae bacterium
TGAAACTGAACCAAATGTTAATAGAAGTGCACCGGTTGTCGCAATTTGATCCGAGAGGAACAGAAGTAAGTTTGATAATCTACATGATGATACACGATATTGATATTATCTTAATTATTGTAAAAAGTTACGTGAAAAGTATTTCAGCCAGCGGGGTAGCGGTGATAACTGAAACACCGGACATTGCCAACGTACGTATAGAATTTCATAATGGTTGTGTCGCCAACCTTACCTCCAGCCGCTTTGCCATGAAAAAAATGCGGAAGATGCGCCTCTTTCAGAAAGATGCTTATATCGGTATTGATTTTTTAGAAAAGAAAACAGAGATCATCCGTTTAAATACACCGGGTGATAAGAATGTTTTTACCTTCGATATTGAAACAAACAATGGCAATAAAACCATTGCCATTGCCAATCCTGATGTAAAGGACGGAAATGCCATTAAAATGGAACTGGAAGAATTCAGAGACGCCATCATCAATAATTCAGAACCACCCGTTACTGTGGTCGATGGTTTCCGTGCAATGGAAGTGGCACACCAGATACTGGAAAAGATCGGCAATGCGACCAACCATTAAACCTGAAAATTATTCTTTTATCAGATTTTCACCATTGAGACAACCCAGGATACATATTGGCTGGTATGCTGCAGGCGATTTTTTTGCCGCCATACTTTCGTGGATCAGTTTTTATTTTTTACGAAAATATATTATCGCCGAGGACTTTTTGGTAGGTCAGAAATTCTACATTGGTATTATCCTGTTTCCATTGGGATGGCTGTTTGTTTATTACCTGGCAGGAAGTTATACCGCACTTTACCAGAAATCAAGACTTATAGAATTTTTAAATACACTGGCCTGCACTTTTTTTGGAAGCCTTTGCATACTTTTTTTGTTTTTGATCTATGATGCGACCGGCGATTATACGATTTATTTCAAGGAATTTATTTCGCTGGTGGGTATACAGACCTTTTTTACTTATTGCATACGCCTGTTATTTTTAACCGGTGCAAAATCACAGTTGAATAAGGGCGCTGTTTTTTTTAATACACTCATCATTGGCTCCAGTAATAATGCAGCATCACTTTATAAGTCCATCGTTTTTAACAAAGAAAAGACCGGGTACCGCATCCTGGGTTTTGCAAATGCCAATGGAAATTCCGGATCATCGCTTCCGGCGGCTATTACAAATTTCGGTACTGCTGATGCCGTTGCTTCAATTATTGCCGGCCATAAGATTGAAGAAGTGATCATTGCTGTAGAAAAAAAAGATAGAAACCAGTTAGAAAGGATATTACAACAACTCAGCGATAAAAATGTGAACACCAAAATAACCGCCGATACCGTAGACATTATCAGCGGTGCGGTAAGGACCAACAATGTGCTGGGTATTCCGCTGATCGACCTTCACTCGGGCCTGCTGCCCCAATGGCAACAGAATGTAAAGCGTATGATCGATATTTTGGCATCCGTATTGAGTATGACCATGCTTTCTCCCCTGTTTATGTACACAGCGATACGGGTAAAACTTTCTTCAAAAGGAAACTTATTTTACAGGCAGGAAAGGATTGGTTATAAAGGAACGCCTTTTACCATGTTCAAATTCAGGAGTATGATACCCCATGCCGAACAGAACGAACCTGAACTGAGCCATGATCATGACCCAAGGATAACCAAATGGGGAAAGGTTATGCGCAAATGGCGGCTGGATGAATTGCCGCAACTCTGGAATATTTTAAAAGGCGAGATGAGTTTAGTAGGGCCAAGACCCGAAAGAAAATTTTATATTGATCAGATCGTTCAGTTACATCCTGAATATAATTATTTATTTAAAGTAAAACCAGGGCTTAGCAGTTGGGGTATGGTAAAATTTGGATATGCCTCTTCTATTGAAGAAATGATTGAACGAATGCCGTATGACCTGATGTATATTGAAAATGTTTCGCTGGCACTTGATTTTAAGATCATGCTGCACACCATCAGGATAATACTATCAGGGAAAGGTAAGTGAGGCATCGGTTTTACATTGTACCTGTATTGATAAAATTAAATCGAATGCCCTGATTTGTTTATTTTTGATAAAACATCCCTGTCTTGTATAGATTTTTCACCTTACTTATTCTGTTATTCTGCCTTCTGCCAAATGCCAATGGCCAACTTTTCCCCTACTGGCAACAGCAGGTTAATTACAAAATTGATGTCTCCCTCAATGATGCAGCGCATACTTTAGATGGTTATGTAAAAATGGAATATTTTAATAATTCCCCGGATACACTTCGTTTCATCTGGATACATTGCTGGCCCAATGCCTTTAAAAATGACAAGACCGCCTATACCGATCAGACTTTAGAAAACGGAAGCACTGCATTTTATTTCAGCAATGCAGATAAACGTGGATATATAAACCGGTTGGCTTTTAAAGTGAACGGTGCAACGGCCAAAACAGAAGACCATCCGCAACACCAGGATATTCTTAAACTTATTTTACCCGAACCCCTTTTGCCGGGATCAAATATCAAAATAGAAACACCCTTTCATATAAAACTGCCCTATGCTTTTTCCAGGAGTGGCCACATTGATCAAAACTATCAAATAACCCAATGGTATCCTAAACCGGCTGTATATGACAGGAAAGGCTGGCACCCCATGCCCTATTTGGACCAGGGGGAGTTTTACAATGATTTTGGAAATTATGATGTGCAGATAACATTACCCCACAATTATATTGTTGCAGCTACAGGCAGCCTGCAAACTGAAAGTGAGATCCTAAGGTTAAAAAAAATAAAACCAAAAAATGCATTAACTGAACCAAAGCAGAAAAAACAGCCCCTTAAAAAAAACGGGAAAGAAGAAACGATCACTGTTCCTGATGTTAAAACAAAAACAATACAGTATAAACAAAACAATGTGACTGACTTTGCCTGGTTTGCTTCAAAAACATTTGATCTTAAAACGGATACCCTTCAATTACCATCAGGCAGAATAATTAATGTGAATGCCTTTTATTACACAAATAATGAAAAGGATTGGATGAACAGTATAGCCATGATAAAAAGAGCCCTACTGACCAAAACAAAATGGCTGGGTGAATATCCTTATGATATAGTGAGCGTGGTGGATGGCGGAAACGGAGGAGGCATGGAATATCCAACCATTACATTACTCGAATCGGGTGGCTCAGAAAAAATGCTTGACTTTGTGATCAACCATGAAGTAGGCCATAACTGGTTCCAGGCCATTTTAGGCAGCAATGAACGTACACATCCCTGGATGGATGAAGGCATAAATACTTTCTATGATAACCGTTACTCCCGGCAACAGTATGGCAACACACAGCTGGATATCTTACCATCAAGATCCGCATTTATCAAAAAAAGAATGCCGGATGATATACAGCATACCTTACTCAATACAATAACCGGGGTTAAAAAAGACCAGCCTATTGAAACCTCTTCAGAAAAATATAATATACTCAATTACAATATGATTGCCTACACAAAAACCGGTGAATGGATGGAATTACTGGAAGAAGAACTGGGTAATTCCTTATTCGACAGTTGTATGCAGGAATATTACCGGCGCTGGAAGTTTAAACACCCCTACCCCGAAGATTTTAAAAAAGTAATGACTGAACTGAGTGGCAGAAATTTAGACAGCCTGTTCACCCTGTTAACTGAAAAAGGAGACCTTAAGAAATCAACGCACAGCGTCCTGCGGACAGTAAAGAAAGACATGCGCTTTACTTCTTTCTTCAGTTTAAAAGAAACCGAAAAGCATAATTATATTTTTGCGACGCCGGCCATAGGCTATAATTTTTATGATAAACTGATGCTGGGAGTATTGCTGCATAATTATACCCTGCCGCTTACTAAATTTCAATTTATTATTGCACCCCTGTATGCCGTTAAAAGCAAACAATTAAATGGTTTGGGAAGGCTGAGCTACAGCTGGTACCCGGGCAACAATGGCGGGAAATTTGAATTTGCACTGGCCGGTTCTTCCTTCTCCGGCGATAACTTTACAGATTCAGCAAATACCATACACAACCAGCGTTTTTCAAAAATGGTGCCGTCGGTTAAATTTGTTTTTGCCAATAAAAACCCCAGAAGTACCATCACCAGGTTTATTCAATGGAAAACATTTTTTATTAAAGAACAGGGGTTGCTGTTTACCAGGGATACCACAAATCAAATAGATATCATTACATACCCAACGGCTTCCCGTTACATCAATCAATTACAGTTTATTATAGAAAACAACCGGGTATTGTATCCGTATAAAGGAGCCTTTCAGGTAGAACAGGGCGATGGCTTTGTGAGGACAACTTTTACCGGGGATTATTATTTTAATTATGCCAGCTCCGGTGGTATTAACGTAAGGGTATTTGCAGGAAAATTTTTCTACCTGGGTGATAAAACATTTTTGAAACAATTTGAAACAGATAATTACCACTTAAATATGACCGGGCCAAAAGGGAATGAAGATTATACCTACAGCAATTATTTTATTGGCCGTAATGAATATGATAAATTGCCATCACAGCAGATCATGATCAGGGATGGAGGTTTTAAAGTACGCACCGACCTGCTCAGCGACAAAATTGGCAAAAGCGATGACTGGCTGGCTTCGGTTAATTTTACCAGCACCATTCCCAATGTAATAAATCCTTTGTCATTACTGCCGTTTAAATTGCCCGTTAAAGCCTTTCTTGATATTGGTACGTATGCCGGTGCGTGGAAGAAGAATACTGAGACCGCCCGGTTTATTTATGATGCCGGTTTACAGTTATCTTTATTCAAAAACATCGTCAACATATACGTACCCTTCATATACAGTAAAGTGTATAAAGATTATTTCAAATCCACCATTATAGAAAAAAGGTTCTGGAAAAATATTTCCTTCAGTATTGATCTTCAGCATATCAGCCTGAAAAGATTAGTTCCACAAATACCATTTTAACGTGGCTATGCATTACCTCACATATCAACAGATCGATAAAAAAAAATGGGATACCTGTATAGATAAAGCAGGCAATGGTTTGATTTACGGATATTCTTTTTACTTAGATGCCATGGCGAAGAACTGGGATGGGCTTATACTCTCCGCCGGATCCCATACGGTGAACGATTATGAAGCGGTAATGCCGTTAACCTGGAATAAAAAATATGGTTTTTATTATTTATACCAACCGCCCTTTACCGCCTGTTTGGGTGTATTTGGTAAATCCATTTCAGCGGAGATCATTAACGGTTTTTTAAATTCCATCCCTGCTAAATTCAAATATTGGGACATCTCCTTTAATGCCGGAAACTTTTTTACATTGGCTGAATATACCTTACAAGAAAGAATGAATTACGTGCTGCCCCTGGATGATCCTTATGAAAACATATACGGTCGTTTCAGGGAAAATATTAAACGCAATATTAAAAAAAGTGAAAAATTTGGCCTTATCATTAATAAAAACATTGCAATAGCAGAAGTGATCGTACTGGCAAGGCAACAGGCAAAGGATTTTACATCCGTTGCCGTTAAAGATCCGATAACTACCGGGTTTGAACACTTTAAAAAACTATACCAGCTTCTCTATAATAAAGAATGTGCCACTACCTATGGGGTGTATACCAAGCAAAGGGAATTGATGGCCGCTGCGGTTTTTTTCTTTTCACATAACAGGGCTTATTATATAATGGTGGGTAACCATCCCAATAATAAAACACTGGGTGCCTCACATGCGTTGATCAATACCTTTATTAAAGACCATGCCGGACAGGCAGGTATGGTACTGGATTTTGAAGGAAGCGATATCCCCAGCCTGGCCTATTTTTACAGCAGTTTTGGTGCAGTGGAAGAAAAGTATTCTGCTATTCGGTTAAACAGGTTACCTTTTTATTTGAAGTGGATGAAGAAAACATAAATTGACGAAAAATATTACATCTAATTGTTGATTCTTAGTACTTGAATTTTTTGCGAGGGTACGCCTAATAGCATAAATTTACATGTTAGCGGCAAGCTATTTATCGGCAACCCAGTTCTAACGGAAAACATTTTAACCAGAACTATAATGAAAAGAAGTTTAGTTATAGCAAACCGACTTCGAGAAGTACTAATTAATGGACATTGGATTGCTAACACGAATTACAAAGAACAATTATCAAATGTAAATTGGGAACAAGCAACACAGAAAGTAGGTAGCTTTAACACAATTGCTGCTTTGACCTTTCATATAAATTATTACATGGGAGGGCTGTTGCAAGTATTTAATGATGGAAGACTTGAAATTAGTGATAAATATAGTTTTAACCTTCCAGAAATTCAGTCTGAAGCGGATTGGAATAAATTAGTTAACGGCTTTTTGAACAATTCTGAAAAATTTGCAACGCATGTGGAGAATTTTTCAGACGATTTGTTAGACAAGCCTTTTGTAGATGAAAAATATGGAACTTACTTACGAAATATTGAAGCAGTTATCGAACACAGCTATTATCATTTAGGACAAATATCATTAATAAGGAAAATGATAACACAAAAATAGCCAGCCGCTAACATCAGGTTGCTGCAAGGCTGGCTGGACATTGGAGCAATGGTCATTTTATCGCTGTTGTGCTTCATCTGGGCTGGACAAACATAGCCGGGGTTTTGTTTGTTAAACTGTACTTTTATATCAGCAACAAATACCCAGCCTGCGGCAAGCCATACCGTTAGCGATAATTTGACAGACCTTATTATGAAAGAAATATTTCAATTCAAATTCAAGACAAAATACATTCTCAAGGCAACACTATTTTGCATTGTATTCACGGGAATTTTTATAATTTTTTCATTTTTTAAATCTTTAGTCCCTGACAAATTTGAAAGGTTAGCTCATGGAGCTTTGGGGACAGTTGCAGCCATTTTAACAACGTTTTTATTTATAAAATTTGACAAGAAATCATTTGCCGATATAGGTTTACTATTTGAAAAAAGGACATTAGCAAAATTTTTTCTAGGAGTTTTATTGGGGATTGCAATAATGGGGTTATCGGTATTGTTTGTAATTTATTTTTCTGATTTAATAATTGACTCAAATACGAATAGTAATATTCTAATTTTCCTTTTTTGGACACTCCCATTAATTCCCTTGGCTTTTATGGAAGAAGTTGGCTTTCGGGCATATCCCCTGCTACTGCTTAAAGATAAAACAAGTATAAGGAATTCAATAATTATTACATCCATCCTATTTGCCCTGTATCACATAGTTAATAGCTGGACAATACAAAATTCGTTTTTGGGAGCAGGTGTATGGGGGATTTTATATGGTTTAGCCGCCATTTATTCTAATGGTATTTCAATGCCCACGGGCTTGCACTACGCAGCTAATTTAACAACATCTGCTTTTGGAGTTTCAAATAATTCATTTAACATCTGGACTTTAAAACAAAAAGACGGAACTACACTTGAAAACTATCAAAGCAGCGAACTGATGACCTTGATACCTCAATTAGCTTTATTAATTTTTGGCATTATTTGCATGGAATGGTATTTAAGAAAAAAAACTACCGCTAACATTGCCAATAGTGGGGTTTGACATTGAAACAATGCGCAGCCCCATTCAGCGTTGGCTATGGGATTGATCGTTTTATTAAATGTGTTTTCGTTTTAGATAAAAATTTTCTTTATATGCATCGTCATGAGGTCGGACACCCGTCCGTAAGGCTTCGGCCGGGCGGGCAGCACCAAATACCCATCCAGCGGCAAGCCTTGAACGTTCTGGAAATCTAATAACTAATTACCTGAAAGAAGTTGTTCCGCAATAATCAGATCAACCGGTCTTGTTATTTTAAAATTATTCTCCTCCCCTTCTACCAGTTGCACTTTTAATCCAAAGGCTTCCACTACTGTTGCTTCGTCGGTAAACTTGTCCTTATGATCAATATTAAAAGCAGGTAACAGAATTTTACTGTGAAAGGTCTGTGGTGTTTGTACCAATTTGACCGCATTACGTTCCAGCGCTTCATTTTGGTCTCCTGCTATTATTCGTACACTGTCTTTACTGGCAATAACCGGTATTGCCGAACCTTTTTCTATCGCTGTATCATAACAGCGGTGAATCAGGTTCACACTTACCAAACAACGTACCGCATCATGTACAAAAACAATACTCTCTTCAGTTACCAGCTGCAGGCCGTTTTGTACAGAGTGAAATCTGGTACGGCCACCGATGGTTATTTGTATCCGGTCATGATTAAAAAATACATCTATGATCTCCTGCCCTGCTTCAACATATTCTTCCGGCAGAACTAAAATTACCTGCAGGTCATGATAAGCCTGCAAAAAAGTTTGAATGGTATAATACAATACCGGCTTTCCTTTCAATAGCAAAAACTGTTTAGGGATGGTATTATTCATCCGGCTTCCGGTTCCACCTGCAACTATTACAGCAAATTTTTTCATGGCATTTTCGTTAGGTGTCAGCCTGATCCTGCCTACCGGACAGGCAGGCTTTTCGAAGGCGGTTCAGGATTTGTTATTTATAGTTCATGTTTCGACAAGCTCAACATGAAATCCCGATTAATTAAAGTATAATTCTGCTCAGTCCTTATAAATACCAATATATTTTTCTCCGGTGCTGGTTTGCATACCCCGGTACATGCCTGCACTGTTAAGTACCATTGCAACATTTCCATCGGCATCTACTCCAATCATTCCGCCTTCCCCGTCCATTTTAACCAGTTTAATATTCACCACTTCATTCATCGCTTCGCTCAAACTCATTCCCCTGTATTCCATTAAGCAGCTTACGTCATGCGCAGCAACAGCACAAATAAACGGCTCGCCGTGACCGGTACAACTTATTGCACAGGTTTTGTTATTGGCATAAGTACCTGCCCCAATTAAAGGGCTGTCGCCAATGCGCCCGTATTTTTTATTGGTCATACCACCGGTACTTGTTGCTGCAGCAATATTTCCATCCTTATCACACGCAACAGCTCCCACCGTTCCGAATTTTTTATCCTTCATCAGTTCTTCCAGTCCCTTATTAGTATGATCCAGGGAGTAATTATCACTGTCCCGTATTTCCTTCCACTGGTCGTACCGGAACTGGGAAAAAAAATATTCATCGGGTTCTAACTTTATACCCTGCTTAATGGCAAAATCATTGGCACCTTTACCGCTTAAAAAAACATGATTACTGTTCAGCATTACTTCTGTTGCCAGTTCAATCGGGTTGCGTATATTTCTGATACCCGCAACAGAGCCTGCCGACAGGTCCTTACCATCCATAATGGCAGCATCCATTTCCTGCACCCCTTTTTTTGTAAACACCGATCCCCGCCCTGCATTAAACAACAGGTTATCTTCCAGTACTACGATGGCGGCTTTAACCGCATTAACGGCTGTGCCTCCTTCTTCCAATACAGCAAATCCTGCAGCCAGCGATTCGTTAAGCCCTTTAATGTAAGCCTGTTCCAGTTCTTCGGTCATATCCTCTTTTAAAATGGTACCTGCGCCGCCATGAATGGCCATTGAAAATTTTTGCATACGTGTAAGTGGGTATTTATTTTAGCCCAAAATTATCTAATTTACCCTCACAAACCATCTATAATTTTATTTGCATGTTTAAAAGAAAATTATCGCCGGCCGACTATCTTCTGATCATTGTAAATCTTATCCCCCTTTACGGAGTTTGGTTTGAAGGATGGAATGCATCCCAGGTATTTTTGATCTATTGCCTCGAAACCGTAATAATCGGGATAGCGAATGTGATAAAAATGGCCTTCGTAACCATTTTTGTAAGAAAAAAAGATGCCTGGGAAAATGGAGGCAGCAGCAGTATGCAAAGCGGATGGTTCTTTATCTTCTTTTTTATTCTTCACTATGGTTTTTTTGTTTTTGTACAGACACAAATATTTTTTGGAGTCAGCGGATTGATCCCCGGTGGTTCATTCATGAAAAGCTATTCAAAAATACCCGGGTTACTGGATGATAACGGAAGGCTGATGCTGTTGATATTTATTGCATATTATACCCTGCATAGTGTATTTGATTTTTTTCTGACGGGGAATTACAAAACCATAAGTATGGGAAGGCTGATGTTTGAACCCTATATGCGGATATTTGTACAGCAGTTTGTGGTGATACTGGGCAGTATATTTTTAAGTTTCGGTGCCGGTAAGGTTTTTATCCTGGTATTTATAATTGCAAAAATATTTTTTGAATTATTTATTAACTTTTCCAGGTGGCTGGCCATTGCAGAAAAAAAAGAGCGACTGAAAAAGGAAAGAAGTAATAAAACCTAAGTCAGCAATTTTTTACATTCCGCCAGCAGTTTGTCTTTATTAACAGCCACCGTACCCACTTCCTCACAAACCAGCCCCCCGGCAATATTGGCGATCTCCGCCATCAGTTTTGCATCGCCGGTTGCGGCAAAAACCAGGGAGGCTACCCCTATTACTGTATCCCCCGCCCCACTTACATCAGCAATACTGCGGATATGTGTGGAAATGATGGCCGCTTTATCATCGTGCTGATAAAAAACACCTTTCTCTGATAAGGTTATAAACGATACCCGGTGTTTGAGTTTATCCTGCAGTAAAAGATGCATGTCTTTAAGAACACTGAGGTTCATCTCATCCCTGATCATATTCAACCCCTCCAGTACTTCTTTAAAGTTGGGTTTAAAAATATCAACCCCTTCATACGCAAAGAAATTTTTTCTCTTGGGATCAACCGCTGTTAAAATATTATGTTTTTTGCATAACGTGATAATGCTCTTAATAACATTCTCCGTAAGAACCCCTTTATTATAATCTTCCAGTATCACCACATCAGGATTTTCAGCAGCAATATAATTTTCAAAAGAATATAAAAGCCGGTCTTCATCTTCTTTTATCATATCTCCGGTAAGCTCCGCATCCAGTCGCATCATTTGCTGATTGCGGCTTATGACACGTATCTTATTGGTGGTAATGCGGTGTTCACTATGCACCAGGTACTTCGTTTGAATATTATTCTCCTTCAGTAACCTCGTCAATTGCTCCCCGTCCTCATCTTTTCCCAACACACTTAATATACTTACCCCGGCGCCTAATGCGCAAACATTCAACGCTACATTTCCTGCACCACCTATCCGCTGTTCTCTTTTACTCACAGCAACAACAGGCACCGGTGCTTCGGGTGATATGCGGTCTACCTTACCCCACCAATAGGTATCCAGCATAACATCACCGATTACCACCATCTTTAATTGTGTAAACTGATGAAATAATTTATCCATATCTTTTAACGGCATAACGGATCAGTCTTTTTTGCGATTAGCAATTGAAATAAAATAAACAGGAATACCCAACAGTACAATACCCAGTCCTATACCGGCATACAATGGCTTCATGATGATGAGAAAAACACAAAATACCAATGCCAGGATAATATAAACTGCAGGAAGCAATGGATATCCAAAGGCTTTATAAGGTCTTTCCATATCAGGCCTGCTTTTACGCAGCTTAAATATACCAATGATGGTTATGGCATAGAACAATACCACTACAAAAGAGATCATATCCAGCAGGTCGCCGTATTTACCGCTCAGGCAAAGTATGGAAGCCATGATACATTGTGCCCACAAAGCATATTCCGGTACAGCGTACTTATTAAGTGCTGCTGCTCTCTTAAAAAATAATTTATCCATGGCCATGGCATTGTACACCCTGGCTCCGGCCAATATCAATCCGTTGTTACAGCCAAAAGTCGATATCATGATCATCACAGCAATTACAATGGTGCCGGCATTTCCGAAAATGGCATGCGAGGCAGTAACGGCTACCCGGTCGTTTTCTGCAAATGCAATTTCGGGCATTGGCAAAACCGAAACATACATTAAATTGGTGGCCACATAAATGACAGTAACGATCAGTGTTCCTAAAAACAATGCCAACCCGATATTACGTTTTGGATTTTTTACTTCACCGGCAATAAAGGTTACATTATTCCAGGCATCGCTGCTGAAAATAGAACCTACCATAGATGCAGCAATGGCGCCAACCATACCCATTCCAATGATATCATACCATGACTTTGTTTCCCCGTTCCATGCTTTCATCGAAAAAGCATCGCTCCAGTTGGCATTCCATATCTCTGATTTGGCTGCCAGTAGGAATCCGAAAATAATTAACCCGAATAAACTGAGTAATTTGGTAGCCGTAAAAACGGTTTGAATGATTTTACCGTTTTTTATTCCTTTTGAATTAATGTAGGTCAGTAAAACTATTAATACGATGGCCATTAGCTGTGCCGCAGAAATCTGAACAAACCCAAAGTTGAACAGGATATTTTTTTCGCTTAATGCCGGAATCAGGTAGGCGGCAAATTTACTGAATGCCACGCCCACAGCAGCTATCGTTGCTGTTTGTATTACCGTAAAAAAACTCCAGCCGTATAAAAAACCTGCCAGGGGATTAAACGCTTCTTTCAGGTAAACATATTGACCTCCGGCTTTAGGAAACATGGCACTCAACTCCCCGTAACTAAGTGCGGCCGTCAGGGTCATAAACCCGGTGATCACCCATACGGCGATCAGCCATCCCGCACTGCCTACATTACGGGTAATATCGGCACTTACAATAAAAATACCGGAACCAATCATGGAGCCGGCAACGATCATCGTGGAATCCAACAAACCCAGTGTTGGTTTAAAAGAGGCTGTTTGTTCTGGCATAATTATCCCTGTTTATACCGGAACAAGATATATAATTTATGCGGATTTATTGTTTTGCAGCGCTCTTCATTTTTATATTCATCCCTTTAATAACATCATTGGTGATGTTTAAGCTGGAGTCTTTATATACCATGTAATCCAGCCCGGTACCGGTAGTAAGGATATACATGAATTTTTTATCCTTATTGTATTCTTCCATAAATTCTTTCAGCTTCTTCTGAATATCATCCATTATACCAAAACTTTTTTCATTCAGTTTCTGGCTCAGCATTTGTTTACGGCCATCGATCTGCTGCTGTTGCTCGATCAACTTACCCTGGAAGACCTGGGCCTCTTCTTCAGTGATCGTCCCGCCCTTTTTCAAAAAATTATCTTTTTGCGCCTGCAGTCCCCGGTACCCGCTTTCCTGTTCAGCCTCAATGGCCTTCATTTCTGCATCCAGTTCCTTACGTCTTTCTTTTATAAAGGTGATGTTTTCATTTAAAGAATCCAGTTCTACATAGGCTATTGGCGGACGGTGGCCATTGCTATCCGTAGCCATCTTATATGAGCTGTTTATTTTTGAAGCTACATCTTTAACTTTTTTACCCGAAAAATCATAATAGTAAAGGAAAGCAACAGCGGCCAGCAGTATAATATTCAATACTAAAGATAAATTTTTCATCATGCGTTTTATTTGGTGGCAATATACTTACAAACGTTTACAGGGCAATGGGTTTGGATTTTTTTTAGGAAAGGGTTAACGCAAAACAGGTTCGAATAAACCATTTTATAATACCTCTTTGCAGCCAATTATTGCAGCAAATGCAGATATATGCCTTGTTTAATGTAAAACAGAAACTGAAGCTGCCTCTTATTAACAAATTCATTTTATATTACACTTAAATCCCAGTTATGCACCGCAAGATTTATATTCTGATCCTTGTTTTATTTCCACTTTTATCTTTTAGCCAGGTTTGGAAAACCTTTACTGACACAGCCGGTAAGTTTACGGCCAGTTATCCTTCCAACTGGATCAATAAAATAAAGGAAGGCAACCGTGTGTTTTTTACGTCCCCTGCCGACAGTGAACCGGATAATTTTTATGAAAACATCAACATCAGTGTTTCCGAAAAAGAGGTTTTTTCCGGGATGACTGTAAAAGATCTTTTTCCGACTATTACAAACAGCATAAAAAAAGAGTTTACCGGGTATGAAGAAGAAGGCATACGGTATTTTAAGTGGAATAATATTGATGGAGCAGAGTTCATTTATTCGGGTTACAATAAAAACAATGAATCCCTTAAGATCAGGACCACCCAGTGGTTTTGTTTTTACAGATCAAGACTGTATGTAGTAACTTTTGTGGCAACAGCAGATAAGAATATCTATAACGAAACAGCCAGTAAGATAATGAGCAGTATTGTTTTTAAATAGGCCCTGGCATATCCTGTTTTGTTTTTAATGAACCCCTCTAGAAATTTATATTTCATCATAATGCCCTGCAGTAAATAAATATCTAATTCAAACCTAACAAAAAATTAACCGGGGGCAGTAAACTTAATTGAGTAGTTTCAGTTAATTTCACCCATTCTGTTATATCATATTTTACTTACCCGTTTATGTTTTTAAAAATACTTACTGTTGCCGGACTTGCCACATTTGAAATATATGCAGCCATTCCGGCCGGGTTCGCCTTTGGCCTGGCACCCTCTACCATATTTTTTGCCAGTGTTGCCGGTGGCCTGGTTGGGGTATTTGTTGCTGCTTTTTTAGGTGACAGGATCAGGGCCCTGTTTCATAAAAACAAACCCACAAAAGAAATTGCTGAAAAAAAACACCCGGTAATAATCCGCTTATGGAATAAATACGGCATTATAGGTTTGGGATTTTTAGGCACCATGTCGGTTGGGGCCCCCATTAGTATTGCTGTAGGTGTTGGCTTAAATGCAAACCTGAAAAAATTATTAACCTGGTGTTGTATTGGCGTAGTTACCCGTTGTATTTTATTTACACTTGTTGGTTATTACGGACTTCAGTTGTTTTAAACTTTATTAAAAAACAAAGTCCACCCGGATGATAAAAAAATCCAAAACATAGATTTTAAAACTGTACTGCATAATTAAGTTTCGCCCCGCCCGATCTCTTATTAGGTCAGATTGTTTACATCATTCCTGTAAAAATTTACATGATTCACACATTCCTGTAAATAAGTAACGCTAAATATTTTTTTCTCAAAAAACTCCGATAATTTACCGGGAGATGTATTTATCAAAATTATTAATTTATAAAATATTAAAACCCGGCTAAATAAAATGGTATACATATTGACATTATTTTTCCGGATTTAATAAAAAACTTTTTGTTATGAAAAACATTAATCAAAACAGCAGCCTCCCCATCTACAATATTATTGCACTTTTGGAAGATGCAAAAAAAGGATATTTAAATGCCTCAGAAAAAATTAAAGATGAAGTATTGTCATTGCTACTCGAAAGGTTTGGTTACCAGCGTGGCAGATATAGCAATGAATTGAGGCAGTTGGTTAACCGGTTAGGAGCCAGCTCGCCGATTGACCAGTTTACTTTAAGTTTATTACACCGTACATGGATGGACCTTAAAACAACTTTTAAATTCGGGCAAAAAGAAAAGGTAATACAGGCTTGTATAAAAGCTGAAGAAACAGCGCTAATAAATTACAGCATGGCTATTGAGCAGATACAGGATAATGATGAAGTAAGAATAATTTTACAACAACAGGTAAACGGTATTAAAACCGTTTTAAACACCATTAAAGAATACACCGGGAAAACTTACAGTTGATTTTTAAAAACCACCAAAAAAAAGTATGCCGCATATACTGGACACTATAAACGATAGACTGCAAACCAAGTTACAATGCCTGGTAGCTTTTCTTGGTGAGATAAACAGGGGATTCGATACTGTTGCTGAAGAAATAGATTGCAGCAACCTGAAAACGGCCCTGATAGCTTTAGCGGTAGAGAGTAAGCAATATGCTAAAGAAATAAGAGATCAGTTGCAGCTGTTTAATGTTACTACCCCGCTTGAGTATACAGATCAGCTATGGAACCGGATTGAATTAAATGTACATGAGCAGGCCGGTTTTGCAAAGGGTAGCGAAATAGTGGCGCTGTGCAACAATTGCGAAGTTTATTTTGGCAAGCTGTATGAAGAGGTACTAAAGGAATATTTTCCTCACAAAAACCTGAAAGATATTATCACCTGTCAGCTGTTTGCCACCCAGTGTGCATTTATGAAAATAAGGTTATTAAACAGGCTGCGTTTTAATCAACATGAGGCGGCTATCGCTAACTGATTTTTATCTTTTCAAAAACTTCCCCTTCAGCAACTTTTCCGTTACTTCATCCTTTAAACTGCGGCTGATGGCGATGCGGTGTTCACCCATTCGTATCTCGTTGCCATCAATACTATCTACTTTTGCAGCGGAAATAATATACGATTTATGCACCTTAATGAACCGGTTGGCCGGTAAATAATCTTCAACCGATTTAAAAGTGAGGTAGCTGATGTATTTTTTTGTGGTGGTATGAATGGTCACATAATTCTGTAAGGCCTCTACAAATAATATATCCTCAAATAATATTTTCACCAGTTTGTTATCGGCCTTGATAAAAAAATATTCTGCTGCAGTGCCTGAAGCCGCCTCTGTTTTATTTTTTTGCCTTACTTCATAAAATTCCTTTGCCTTCATGGCTGCCTTTAAAAACCGGTCAAAGGATATGGGCTTTACCAGGTAATCGAGCGCATTCACTTCAAAACCATCCAGTGCATATTGCGGGTAAGCGGTTGTAAATATTACCGGCGGCGGGTTCTTAAGCGTTTTAAAAAAATCGAGCCCGGTTATCTTAGGCATTTGAATATCGAGGAAAAGCAAATGCACTTCTCCGCTGCCAATCATTTCGGTGGCACCCAGCGGATTATCAAATTCTCCCACCAGGTTGAGAAAATCTATATCGGCGATGTATTCCTTCAATCCCTTTCTTGATAAAGGTTCATCATCTATGATTATGCAGTTGATACCCCCCAACCCCCTGCCCGCAGGGTTCTGTGAAAAGGGGGAGTTTTGGCTATTCATGATTCTTAGTTTAACGTGGTGTGTTATTAATTAATTCAATAATAGTACTGCTTCTTTGATGTTCTTTTAGCATTTTATCTTTTATTTTTTTGCTTCTCCAAATTCTTCGACTCCGCTCAGAAGTAACAAACCTGCCTGACGGCAGGCAGGAAATGAGCCCCGAAATCCCCGCCTGACCGGACGGGCAGGGATTACACCCCGATTTCGGGAAGGAGCCATGATTAAGCTTTTGTACTGTAACTTCAACAGCGGTTCCCTGAAATGATGAACCTAATTATTTTAAGTATTTTAATAGCACAACAGTTTAGTTTATTATTTTTAACGCAAGCTCCACTGTGAAGACTTCTGTATTGTTTGTGATCTTCGACTGGTGTTTTCCGGGATATAATAACTCCAGCCTCCGTTTCACATTATTCAATCCAATGCCTGCATGCTTTTCGGTCGTTTTTTCCAGAGTTTCCTTCGAATTCTCAATCTTAAAATAAAAGTCCCCATTGGCCATGCTCAGATTCAGTTTTATAAAATTAAGCCGGTTTTTATGATGGGAGATATGTTTAAAGGCATTTTCTACAAAAGGGATCAGCAACAGCGGTTCAATAGAAAATCCTTTTACATCCGGTGAACAGTTAAATTCCACAACATAATTTTCATCCTTACGGAGTTTTTGCAAGTCAACATAATCTTTAAGGTAATCCAGTTCCTTCTCAACCGGAATCCGGTCGCCGTTCATCTCATACAACTGGTACCGCAGCATGGCTGAAAATTTATGCAGGGCCCCTCTTGCCTCCACATTATTTTTTTCGATGAGGAAGTAAACCGAATTGAGCGAATTAAAAAGAAAATGAGGATTGATCTGTGACTTCAGGAAATTCAGTTCGGCTTCGGCTTTTTCCTTTGCCATTTCCACCATGCGCTGCTGCATTTTGGTGTAATCCATCATTAATTTAACCGCAGCACCGGAGAGTACCAAAAAGAAATGAGGGATCACATTATCATATATCCTTGCTTTTAAATTACCCGACAAAGTTAGGAGGGCCGGATTATTAGTAACCTGGGCCAAAATATTCATCTTAGCAACACTGCTTACCAGTATCATCAGGATAAAAGTAATCCCAAACAAAAAATAATACCGTTTATAAAGCAGTTTGGGTATCAGCAGGTAATTGGTTAAATATACCATCAGGGCCAGGTCGGCCACTTTAACCAGTGTAACTTTAAAAGCCGTTGATTCCAGGGCATAATCTTCATAGCGCAAAAAAAACCATAGGCCAAAAACCAGCATCCAGATAATGAGATGATGCAGTTTATACTTAATAAAGAAAGCGGCGTTGTGCATAAGTCAAAATAAAAGTACAAATTCCATACGGCAATAATGATTACAGCAACGGCAGTGTTTACAGGACGAAATACATTTTTCCATTGGTCAGGTACAATTATCCATTGGTGTAAATGATTTTTATATGATCATAAGCTTATGCAAATTTGTAACATTAAAATCAGAATTATGAAATTAATAGCCAGCTTGTTCATATTGATAAGCCTGATCTCATTCAGTGCCTGTTCACAAAACAATAAAACAGAACCTGGTTCCAAACAGCCTATTGGCGGCCCCTGCGAAGGCTGTGAGGCTGTATTTGAAAGCCCCGTTCCTTTTGAAAAACTCAACTGGATAGATACTTTACCCGACTTTAATGAACCCGGACCTAAACTTATGATCAGCGGGGTGATCTACCGGGCCGACGGAAAAACACCGGCCAAAGATGTGGTACTGTATATTTATCATACCGATCAAAACGGAATATATGCCAATAAAAATAATGAAAAAGGCTGGGCAGAACGACACGGTTATATCCGTGGCTGGATGAAGACCAATGAAAAAGGACAATACAGGTTTTATACACTGAAGCCGGCTTCATACCCAAATTCAACGGCGATAAAACATATTCATCCTACCATTAAAGAGCCGGGTAAAAATGAGTATTATATTGATGAATTTATTTTTGATGATGACCCCTTCTTAACGGCTGAAAGAAGAAAAGAACCTTCACAAACAGGCGGTGATGGGATCATAAAAAGCAATGAAGAAAATGGAATATTAACGGGCGAAAGAAATATTTACCTCGGTAAAAACATTCCGGGTTACCCCAGGGGTTTAATTGAATAAGAATTAAAAAAGTATAGCCATGAAATCACTTTTTATTTCTTATCACTTCTTCTTCGGTCCTGTTCAATAAAAAAGGAGTAAGCTTTTAATCTTACTCCTTAAAATATTTAACGCTCTCAAAAGTCCCCCTTCGGGGGATTTAGGGGGCCTACTCCTCCTCATCAAAACTCATCGCTTCCTTGGTGGTCATCAACAGTTCGTATTCTTCCTTGCTTCCCACGATCATGTTTTCAAACTCACGCAATCCGGTACCGGCCGGAATATGATGCCCTGTAATTACATTCTCTTTCAGTCCGAGCATTTCATCTGTTTTACCCTGTATGGCAGCAGAACTCAATACCTTGGTCGTTTCCTGGAATGAAGCCGCAGATATCCAGCTATGTGTACCCAGTGAAGCTTTGGTTATACCCAGTAACAACGGTGAAGATGTTGCCGGATGTGCATCACGGAACTCAGCCAGTTTTTTATCCGCCCTTCTTAATACAGAATTTTCTTCACGTACTTCACGAAGGGTAACGATCTGCCCGGATTTTAATTTAGTACTTTCACCGGCTTCTGTAATGACCTTTTTATCAAAAGTGTAATCGTTTTCCATATTAAAGTCAAAGCGGTCTTCGGTATCCCCTTCCAGGAATTTAGTATCCCCTGCATCTTCAATACGTACTTTACGCATCATCTGGCGTACAATAACTTCAACGTGTTTATCATTGATCTTTACACCCTGCAAACGGTAAACTTCCTGAATTTCATTTACCACATATTCCTGAACCGCAAAAGGCCCTTTAATAGCCAGTATGTCTATTGGAGCTGTTTGCCCATCACTAAGGGCAGCGCCGGCTTTTACAAAGTCCCCATCCTGTACAAGGATCTGGCGGCTTAACGGAACCAGGTATTTTTTAACCACACCGTCTTTAGCTTCTACAATGATCTCCCGGTTACCACGCTTGATAGAACCAAAAGCAACCACTCCATCAATTTCGCAAACCACGGCCGGATTACTTGGGTTACGTGCCTCAAATAATTCAGTAACACGTGGCAAACCTCCGGTGATATCTTTCAATTTGCTTAATATCCTCGGAATTTTCACCAATACCTGGCCACTTCTAACGTCATCACCTTCTTCCACCACAATATGTGAACCTACCGGCAGGTTATAGATCTTCTTTTCTTTTCCTTCGATGATAATGGTAGGTAATTTTGTTTTATCCTTGGTTTCAATAACCACTTTTTCACGGTGACCTGTCTGTTCATCTGCCTCATCACGGTAGGTAATACCTTCGATCAAACTTTCGAAATGTACCTTACCATGTACTTCTGCCACGATCACATTATTAAACGGATCCCAGGTGCAAATGATATCACCCTTGGCCACTTTCTGTCCGTCTTTTACATTTAGTAATGCACCATACGGAATGTGAGCACTGTTTTGTAACCGGTCAGATTTTACATCTATATTTCTGATCTCACCGGTACGGCCGATAACCACATGTATTTTTTTCCCTTCGCTATTCTCTGTATGTACGGTACGTAATCCGTCAAATTGCAATGTACCATCGAACTTGGCCGGTAAAGAAGATTCTACCGAAGCAGATCCAGCCACACCACCCACGTGGAAAGTACGTAAGGTTAACTGCGTACCCGGTTCACCGATAGATTGTGCGGCAATAATGCCTACTGCATCGCCACGCTGGGCCAGCATACCGGATGCCAGGTTCTTACCATAACACCTTACACAAACACCACGCTTACTTTCGCAGGTCAATACAGAACGTATCTCCACCGTTTCAATTCCGCTATCATCAATCAGTTTTGCCATCTCTGCACTGATCTCTGTACCTCCATGAATCAATAACTCTTCGGATACCGGGTGAAAGATATCATGCAATGAGGTACGGCCTTCAATCCTGTCGCTTAGTGGTTCAATGATATCCTCATTATCTTTTAATGCAGATGTGGCTATGCCACGTAAGGTTCCGCAATCTTCTTCATTGATAACCACGTCCTGGCTTACGTCAACCAAACGACGTGTTAAATAACCGGCATCGGCCGTTTTAAGGGCGGTATCGGCCAAACCTTTACGGGCACCATGCGTAGAGATAAAGTATTCCAATACACTAAGGCCATCTTTAAAGTTGGCAAGGATCGGGTTCTCAATGATCTCACTACCTGATGAACCTGATTTACGTGGTTTAGCCATCAATCCTCTTAAACCGGCAAGCTGTTTGATCTGTTGCTTACTACCCCGGGCACCACTATCCAGCATCATATACACAGAATTGAATCCCTGTTTATTGGCAGCCAGTTCCTGAATTAATGTTTCGGTTACCTTAGTATCCACACGGCTCCAGATATCAATGATCTGGTTATAGCGTTCATTATTGGTAATTAAACCCATATTGTAATTATCCCACACTTCATCAACCTCTGTTTGCGCATTATCGATCAACTGTTGCTTAATTTCGGGAATGATCAGGTCATTGATGTTGAACGATAGTCCACCACGGAATGCCATACGGTATCCCAATGTTTTTATATCATCCAGAAATTTAGCGGTGATGGGAACACTGGTCCATTTAATTATATCGCCAATGATCTCACGTAATGCTTTTTTGGTTAAGAGCGTATTAATGAAGCCCACCGTTTTCGGAACGTGTTGATTAAAGATCACACGGCCTACCGTGGTCTCAATTAATTTATTGGTTAATGTACCATCGGGGTTACGGAAATCTGCTTTTACTTTTATGTTGGCATGCAGGTCGATCATTTTTTCATTGTAAGCAATGATGACCTCTTCTGCAGAATAAAAAGATTTGCCTTCACCCTTTACGATCTCTTCGGGTGTTGATTTTTTACCCTTGGTGATATAGTACAATCCCAATACCATGTCCTGTGAAGGGAGTGTGATTGGTGTACCATTCTGCGGGTTTAAAATGTTGTGAGAAGAAAGCATCAGTAACTGGGCTTCCAATACAGCCGCATTGCTTAACGGCACATGCACCGCCATCTGGTCACCGTCAAAATCGGCGTTGAAGGCCGTGGTTACCAACGGGTGTAATTGTATTGCTTTACCTTCGATCAATTTTGGCTGGAAGGCCTGGATTGATAAACGGTGCAGTGTTGGGGCCCTGTTCAGCATTACCGGATGCCCTTTTAAAATATTTTCAAGAATATCCCAAATGATCGCTTCTTTTTTATCTACCAGCTTTCTTGCACTCTTTACTGTTTTTACAATACCTCTTTCAATGAGTTTACGGATGATAAACGGTTTGAATAATTCTGCCGCCATATCTTTTGGTAAACCACACTCATGCATTTTTAATTCCGGTCCTACCACAATTACAGAACGGCCTGAGTAATCAACCCGCTTTCCCAAAAGGTTTTGACGGAAACGTCCCTGCTTACCTTTCAAAACATCGCTTAATGATTTCAAAGCACGGCCACCTTCTGCTTTAACGGCATTGGATTTACGGCTGTTATCAAACAATGAATCTATCGCTTCCTGCAACATCCTTTTTTCATTACGAAGGATAACCTCAGGTGCTTTGATCTCCAATAATCTTTTCAAACGGTTGTTACGGATAATAACGCGGCGATACAGGTCATTCAGATCGGAAGAGGCAAAACGGCCTCCATCCAATGGAACGAGTGGACGCAATTCCGGTGGAATAACAGGAATATATTGCATTACCATCCACTCCGGACGGTTATTGATCCTTGTATTGGCATCGCGGAAACTTTCAACCACACTCAGGCGTTTTAACGCATCGGCTTTACGTTGCTGAGAGGTTTCATTGGCAGCCGCATTACGAAGGTCAAAACTTAATTGATCCAGGTTTATACGTTTTAATAATTCATGTACCGCTTCAGCCCCCATCTTGGCAATGAATTTGTTGGGGTCTTCATCCGGTAAATGCTGGTTATCTTTTGGCAGTGTATCTAATATATCCAGATATTCTTCTTCAGTTAACAGGTCACCATAATTCTGCCCTTTATCGGTACGGACGCCGGATTGAATCACCACAAAGCGTTCATAATAAACAATGCTCTCTAATTTTTTAGAACTCATTCCCAACAGGTAACCAATTTTATTTGGCAACGATTTGAAGTACCAGATATGAACAACGGGTACCACTAATTTGATGTGTCCCATTCTTTCACGACGTACTTTTTTCTCCGTTACTTCCACACCGCAACGGTCACATACAATACCCTTATAACGGATACGCTTGTATTTGCCGCAGGCACATTCATAGTCTTTTACCGGCCCAAATATCCTTTCGCAGAACAAACCATCCCTTTCCGGTTTGTAAGTACGGTAGTTAATGGTTTCGGGTTTTAAAACTTCACCATAGCTTTTTTCCAAAATGCTGTCTGGAGATGCCAAACCAATTGTGATTTGAGAAAATGTTGGCCTTGGACGGTTTTCTTTTTTGAATGCCATATTCTTAATTTATCCGGCCTCCCTAAATCCCTCCCAAGGAGGGACTTTGAAGACTCTGTTAATTTTAAAAGATTATATTTTATTGAGCTCCCATTCCAGTTCCCTCTCCTTCGGAGAGGGGTTGGGGTGAGGCCCCTAATCAAACTTCAGATCCAATCCCAATCCTCTTAATTCATGAACCAAAACATTGAATGATTCAGGAATACCGGCTCTTGGAATATTATCGCCTTTTACAATGGCTTCGTATGTTTTAGCCCTTCCGATGATATCATCAGATTTAAGCGTCAACAATTCCTGCAATATATTTGAAGCACCATAAGCCTCTAATGCCCAAACCTCCATCTCACCAAAACGCTGTCCGCCAAACTGAGCTTTA
>JANOGE010000050.1:0-12991 GCA_031414035.1 Chitinophagaceae bacterium
TTATTACGTGGATCGCCGGGTACGGCAAACCATTTAGTTTTTCCGCCTGCGGCAGAGATGACACCAACCTTAACAGCAGAATTTGCTGTACCCACTTTTGGATAAGGCAATGGAATTGGTTTTGAATAGTTGGAATCAACATTGTTGATCATGTAAAAAGTGCCCACTCCCTTTGTATCTGATTGCCAGTAAGCAATAGTGGCCCCGTCGGGGCTCCAGCGAAATCCATCCAGGCAGTCCAGTTCTTCTTCATACACCCAATCAAAAGTTCCGTTAATAATGTTGTCGCCTCCATCTATGGTTAACTTCGTAATTACACCTGTTGCAATATCTTCTGCATAAATATTCAGTTTGCTTACATAGGCCACCCTTCCGCCATCGGGAGAGAATTTTGCAAACATGAGTGTAGCTTCTTCAAGCCCCTTACCCAGTTGTGTTAGCTTGCCATTGGCAAGATTCAACACCCAATAATCGCCTCTTGAATTTTGGCGCCACACTTTTCGGGTATTGGTAAAAACCAATAGTTTGCTGTTATCATCACTCCATATATAGTTGGCAATAGAAAGTGGTTTTGTTGTTCCTGCGGGAATCAGTTGTTTTGCATTTACCAATACTTTTCTTGCACCGCTTTCTGCATCATACGCAACAATGTCGTTCCCTTTTGACTCTGCATTATTTTCCAGGGCAGAATAACCTTTGTTGTCTTTCATCCACCTTATTTGTCCAACTCCCTTTGTCCGATATACATTATTGGTGTAAATATCTTCCAGGGTTAATTTTTTAGTTTGGCCAAAGCTGTTGCTGATACAAAAAACGGTGATGATAAAGATCAACCCGAATGAGATTTTACGGTTCATGTTGCAGATTTTGTTCATGATATAAAATTATTGTTATGTTGCCATGCAATACCTTCATCATATGATCGATACATTCCCTAACCGGGCAATGCAACCTTTTTTAGTTTCATTAAGATTTAATCTGATCCAGGTAATATATTGTAAGTTTTTCATTTTCATATACATAAGCAAAGACGCAGCTAAAGAATATTGATTTTGTTTGGTATAAATAAAAGAATATATAACATAGTTTAGTTAAACCGCTTCCTGTTTTTTAATAGTGTTGAAAGTTAATTATAAAATTTGTTATTCATTTGAAGTATTTTGAATTAATTAAAACATATATCCCGGTAATATAAGTATGAATTATTTTCACAATACCCCAACACCTAAACCAAGAACAGCATGATACCATTCATTTGGATTTCTCTGGCCGTTTTAACTATCTGGTACAGTATTGTTTTAATCAAAGATTTTTTAAAACATAAAAAGAACCTTGAACCCGTGAGTTGGGTTAAGACGGGCCTTATAGGTTTTGTAGTTAATTTTTTTGATGTATTAGGCATTGGTGCTTTTGCACCTCAAACAGCCTTATTAAAATTCACCAAACAAACAGAAGACCGGGTTTTGCCGGGTACCCTTAATGTTGCCAATACACTTCCTGTTTTGATCCAGGCCATTATTTTTATTACGGTTATTGAGGTTGAACCTGTCACGTTGATACTGATGCTTCTTGCTGCAGCAGCCGGCGCCATATTTGGTGCGGGTATTGTTTCAAAATTATCGGAAAAGAAGATCCGTTTAACCATGGGGATCGCCCTGTTCATTACGGCGGCTTTTATGTTTGCCGGTAAAATGAACTGGATCCAGGGAGGCGGAACTGATATTGGTTTGCATAACGTGAAGCTTGCCATTGCTGTTTTTGTTAATTTTATTTTAGGCGCCCTGATGACTGCGGGTATTGGACTTTATGCTCCCTGCATGGCTTTGGTTTTTGCATTGGGACTATCGCCACTCGTGGCCTTTCCAATCATGATGGGTTCCTGTGCTTTTTTAATGCCGCCGGCTTCTGTTAAATTTATAAAAGAAGGAGCCTATAACCGGAAAGCCGCTGTGGCCATGGCAATACCGGGCATGGTAGCCGTTTTGATCGCTGCGTTGATCGTTAAGTCATTGCCGCTGGATACGCTGCGTTGGATAGTTATCTTCGTTATTCTTTATACTTCTGCCGTAATGTTGAATGCGGCATTTTCCAGGAAGAAAAACTAACCCAGTTAAGTTTTATAAAACAATGTAGTGATCCCATTCAGGAAAAAATGCGATCAGTTAACAAAGTAAATAGCTCCTTTCACCGTGTTAAATTCTATCAATCCGTTTGCAAGTTTATTAAATACAACTTTTTTGCCATTGCTGCTGATCTTCATACCCGGTTTAATTTCAATCCGGCAAACCTCGCCTGCCCTGGATAATATTTTCAGTTGCGTTAGCATTTTATTTTTCCAAACAAAATCCAGTTCAAAAGCGCCCCTTGCAACCAGGCCTTTGAATTCGCCATCGCTCCATTCATCGGGTAATGCAGGTAATAATTTTATAAACCCGTCATGCGATTGCATCAGCATTTCGGTAATCGCTGCGGTAACGCCAAAACTGCCATCTACCTGAAGCGCTTTGAAACACAATGCAAATAAAGAAGTGCAGCATTGCTCTTTTAAATATCCCTTGTAAATTTTATTGGAGCGGTTACCATCACCAAGCCTTGCCCATAAAGCCATTTTCCAGGCTCTTGAAAAACCGGTTGATCCATCGCCTCTTTCTTCCAGTACTTTTTTGTAAGATTCAATTAACGCCGGCGTACTTTTTTCGTACAACACTTTGCCCGGGTATAGCCCGTACATGTGTGAAAAATGGCGGTGATTTTTTTCCAGTGATTTCCAGTCATCGGTCCATTCCTGTAACGATCCATCCTTACCAATTTGCGGCGGCACTAATTTTTCCCGGGCTGCTTTTACATTTCGAATGAAGTCATCTTCTTTCCCCAAAACTTTTGCCGCTTCAAGATAATAACCAAACAGGTCGTAAAGGATTTGCATATCGATAGATGAGCCAGCGCAAATGGTTGTTCCTTCCCGGAACCCGGCGGTTACTTCATCAAAATAAGGTTTGTTGCCGCCACCATCCGGAAAATTTTCGGGAGATGTAGATGGATTGGTGACCAGCCATTTTCCATTTGGATGCGGCACTAAAAAATCCATAAAGAAAAGAACCGAGCCTTCTATCAATGGATACGTTTCTTTCAAAAAATCTTTATCCCTCGTGTATTCATAATGCTCCCATATATGTGTGCAGAGCCAGGCACCGCCAACGGTAAATGTTCCCCACGTGGGACCATCCATAGGCGCTGCAACCCGCCATATATCTGTATTCTGATGAAATACCCATCCTCTTGCACCATAATGCTCCCGGGCCACCTGAGTACCCTGGTCGGTTAATTCTTTTATCATTTTAACCAATGGTTCGGCACATTCCGAAAGGTTACCGCTCTCTACCGGCCAGTAATTCATTTCGGTATTAATGTTGGTGGTATATTTCGAATCCCAGGAAGGATTCATATTATCGTTCCATATTCCCTGTAAGTTGGCAGGCTGGGTTCCGGGCCTGGAAGAACCGATCATAAGGTACCTGCCGAATTGGTAACTCAGTGCCGCCATGGAAGGATCGGGTTCGCTTTGAATTTTTTTAACCCGTTCGGGCGTTGGTAAAAAAGAATTAGGGGTATTGGATAGTTGCAACGAAACCCGGCCGAAAAACTTTTTATGATCGGCAACCGCAGCAGTAAGAATGGTATTGAAATTTTTATTTTCAATGGCGTTGAAATAATTAGTTACTCTTTGATGTTGATCTGCACTCACGTCTTTGTAATTCACAAAATTGGTAGCGGCTGCAAAATAGAGTGTTACCGAATTTGCATTTTCAATAATGAGATTAACATCATCTGTCTTCATAGTACCACCTTCCGGTATTGCTTTTATTCTTGCTTCATACTTCAACTTTCCTTCTACGCCCATATAGTCAGCCGATTTACCGGTGAGTATCAATCCATCATTACCGTAAGGATCCATCCTGAAATAATCGGTTGCATAATTGGAATGTACTTGATTTCTTTCTCCCCTCAGATTGGCGGTAAAAGAAATACTGCCCGGCTTATCTGCGGTAATGCGAACAACAATTACCTGGTCGGGTGCCGATGCCCATACTTCACGCTGATAAGTGATTCCATCAGCGATATAAGAAACACCTGAAATTCCATTTTCAAGGTCGAGCCATCTTTTATAATCAGTAACACTGTCCTGGTTCTTAAAAAATAAATGGAGGTTGGCCAGGCATTGGTATTTCATTTGCTCCACCGGGTAGCCCATTAAATGGCGGCCGTATAAATTATGTGCCGCTAAATATTTTTCTTCAAATACCAGTTTTTGTATTTCAGGTAAAACCTTAGCCCCTCCTTTTACTACGGTTGAATAAGGTCCGCCAGACCAGTAGGTTTCTTCATTTAGCTGAATACGTTCTTCGCCGCTCTTTCCAAATACCATGGCACCCAGGCGGCCGTTACCAACGGGCAAAGCGTCTTCCCATTTTTTTGCAGGAGCGGCATACCATAATAGTGTAGCAGGATTAAAACTACCGGAATTGATCAACTGTGGCATATCTTTTTGCTGTGCACAAAGCTCAGCAGTTAAAAAAACCAGTATTGCCGGTAATAAGTACTTACAACATTTCATCATTAAATACCATGTTAAACATCTGAAGTAATAAAGGGTGCGGAAGAGGGAAAAGGAATATTTGGTTCTTTAAAAGTAATAAAAATTTTGTGGTTATGGTATTCCCTTATTATTAATGCAGATTTTAGCGGGTCTAAGTAAAACCTGATATTACCTTAAATTTATTTTACCTTCCCAATATGAAAAAAATGGTACTCCCGGTTTTTATTTTTTTCTTCCTGTCTCTTGAGGCACAGCGGCCCTATCCACGGGATGCTGCGTATAAAATTATTGCCTACTATACCGGCAGCGGAGAAGCCATTAAACAATGGCCGGTCAGTAAATTAACACATATTATTTTCAGCTTTCTTAAAATACAAAACGACACCCTTACATTTCATAACGAAAAACAGGAAACCAGTTTACGGCAGCTGGTGGAGTTAAAAAAAGAATATCCGCAGTTAAAGATCATGGTATCCGTTGGGGGCTGGAGCGGCTGTTCATTTTGCAGTGATCTTTTTGCAGGCAATGAACACCGGAAAACTTTTGCCAAAACTACCGTTGCGCTTTTTAAAAAGTATGGTATTGACGGGCTTGACCTGGATTGGGAATACCCTGCCATTGAAGGATATCCGGGGCATAAATATGATGCTGCCGATAAAAATAATTTTACTGAACTCATTAAAACGCTGCGGCAGGAAATGGGCAATGATCATCTCTTAACTTTTGCTGCCGGTGGTTTTGTAAAATACCTGGAACAATCCGTTGACTGGAATGCGGTAATGCCCCTTGTAGATTTTGTAAACCTGATGACCTATGACCTGGTTGGCGGTTACTCCACGGTAACAGGCCACCACACCCCGCTGCATGATTATATGCCCGCACAGGAATCAACCAGTAAATGTGTGAACTGGCTGCTGTCCGCCCGGATGAACAACCGTTCGGACGGGGATAAAAAAATACCGGCAAATAAACTCATCATTGGCGCTGCCATGTATGCAAGGGTTTGGGAAAATGTACCGGATACAAATCATGGATTATACCAGCCCGGTAAATTTAAACGGGGAGTGTCTTATTCGGAGTTTAAAAATTATTTCAGTGATACATCGGGCTATAAATATTACCGGGACCGAAAAGCAAAAGCGCCTTATCAATATAATGCTGCACAACATTTATTTGCAACATTTGATGATAAACGTTCGATAAAAGAAAAAATAAAATTCATCCGGAAGAAAAAATTAGGGGGCATTATGTTTTGGGAACTGTTGCAGGATATGAAAGAGGATGGGTTGGTGGAGGAGATGGAACGGAACCTCAAAAAATAACGAACAAGGAACAAGGCATGTCGAATTAAGAAGAGAGAGATTTACGTTCAACATTTAAAATTCCTTTTTTCTTGCCTGCCGCCAAAGGCAGGTTTAATATTCCGGTGGGCTGTGCCGGGCTCGAACCAGCGACCCTCACGTTGTCGACGTGATGCTCTAAACCAACTGAGCTAACAGCCCGAAACAAAATTATAAATTATGAATGTTGAATTTTAAATTCCTTCTGTTCGAAGGGTATTTGGTAATTCAGCGGAAGATAACTGGTTGAAAGAATTCAAAATTTATAATTTAAAATTCAAAATAACTGATTAAAATTCTGCACTCTTCGGATATCTTGGAAAAGGGATTACGTCTCTTATATTTCCCATGCCCGTTACAAATTGCACCAACCGCTCAAAGCCAAGCCCAAAGCCGGCATGCGGACATGCACCAAATTTCCTTGTATCCAGGTACCACCATAATTCTTCGGCGGGTATATTCAGTTCTTTCATGCGTTGGGTTAGTTTGTCCAAACGTTCTTCCCGTTGAGAGCCACCAACTATTTCGCCAATGCCCGGGGCTAAAATATCCATAGCGGCCACCGTTTTTCCATCGTCGTTCTGGCGCATATAAAAACTTTTTATCTCTTTTGGATAATCAGTAAGGATCACCGGTTTTTTAAAATGTTTTTCAACCAGGTAACGTTCGTGTTCACTCTGCAGGTCGGTACCCCAGCTTTCGATCAGGTATTTAAATTTCTTTTTCTTATTATGATTACTTTCTTTTAAGATGTCAATGGCTTCGGTATAAGTGAGCCTTTCAAAATCATTATCCACCACAAAATTTAATTTTTCCAACAGGCCCATTTCACTTCTGTCAATTTGTGGTTTTTGTTTTTCTTCTTCATCCAGCCGCTGTGCTAAAAACTCCAGGTCTTCTTTATTATTATCCATGGCATATTTTATCACATACTTGATAAAGGCTTCGGCCAGGTTCATATTATCTTCCAGGTCGTTAAAGGCAACTTCGGGTTCTATCATCCAGAACTCCGCAAGGTGGCGGGTGGTATTGCTGTTCTCTGCACGAAAGGTTGGGCCAAAAGTATAAATATCGCTGAATGCCATAGCGGCCAGTTCTCCTTCCAGTTGTCCGCTTACGGTAAGGTTGGTGCTGCGGCCAAAAAAATCGGCTGCAAAATTTATTGTCCCATCATCATTTTTTGCTGCGGTACCATCTAAAGGCAACGACGTTACTTTAAACATTTCGCCGGCACCTTCTGCATCACTGGCAGTAATGATGGGTGTATGCAGGTAAATAAATCCTTTATCGTTAAAAAATTTATGAACGGCAAATGCCAGCGCATGCCGCAAACGAAAAACGGAGCCGAAGGTATTGGTTCGAAAACGAAGGTGAGCGATCTCTCTTAAAAATTCGAGGCTGTGTTTTTTGGGCTGAAGTGGAAATTTTTCTGCATCACTATCGCCCAGTATTTCAATAGATGCTGCTTTTAATTCTATTTTTTGTCCCTTGCCTAGTGAAGGAATAATTTCTCCTGACGCTTTAATACAGGCTCCGGTGGTGATCCGTTTCAGGGTAGCATCATCCAGCATACCCAGTGTGGCTACCACCTGTAAATTATTATTGCTGCTGCCGTCGTTAAGGGCAATGAACTGGTTATTGCGGAACGTACGTACCCAACCCATCACGGTGGCCTGGTAGCCTGCCTGTCCGGCAGGCAGGTTGGCTTTGTCGCTGGTCAGCAGCTCTTTGATCCTGGTTCTTTTATTGAACATATATTATATAAATAGTGGGCAAAGATAAGAATAGAACGCTGATGACACAGATGTAGAGGACAGGGAACGGATCAAAATCAGTGAAAATCTGCTCTAATCCGTTCCATCTGTGTATCTATCCCCAAAAAATATTGCATTTTATAAAAAAAACCCTACATTTGAAGCGGAACGGGCTGATAAGTTTATCCAATCATTCTCTTTATCAGGCATTCGAATTGCATCAATATAAATTCTCAATCACTATTTCAAGTTTAAGACCGGATTTTTGAAGAAAATCATTTTTCAATTTTTATGTACGATATTTCACAACTGAACGACCTGCTCGTTCCTGAGTTGCTAGACATTGCAGAACTGTATGATATTTCCAACTCAAAAAAACTTAATAAACAGGATTTAATTGATAAGATCCTGGAAAACCAATCTATTATGGCTACCGATAAAAATAAAGAAGGCGAAAAGCCAAAGCGCAAGCGGATCATAAAAACTGCCGAAAAAGATCCCATTGAGGAAGTGGTTATTGTAAAAGCTAAAAAGCCTGAGGCCGAAAAGAAGCCGGTAAAGCGACACTTGGAAGAGGAGGAAGACGATGACGTTCAACCCATCACCGACCAGGAAAGCACCATTCCTGCGGCCATTGCTCAAATGTTACAGGAAGAAGATGTGCAGGAGCCTGAAACAGAAATGAATGAAGAAACGGCCCAGCAACCCACCAAACAATATAACCAGCGCAGGGAACAACCGGCATTTAATATTGAATTTGACGGTGTGATTCTTGGCGAAGGGGTATTGGAAATGATGACCGATGGATATGGATTTTTAAGAAGCAGTGATTACAATTATCTTTCTTCTCCTGATGATATTTATGTTTCTCCATCCCAGATAAAATTATTTGGATTAAAAACAGGGGATACGGTTTACGGAAGTGTCCGTCCTCCAAAAGAAGGAGAAAAATATTTTGCCTTATTAAAAGTAGAAACGATCAATGGCAAGTCTCCCGAAGAAGTAAGGGACCGGGTTCCATTTGATTATTTAACACCTTTGTTTCCTTTTGAAAAATTAAGTCTTTGTACCAAAGCCGATAATTACAGCACAAGAATAATGGACCTGTTTACTCCCATTGGTAAGGGACAGCGTGGATTGATTGTTGCCCAGCCAAAAACGGGTAAGACGATGTTGCTGAAAGAACTGGCCAATGCCATTGCCGAAAACCACCCGGAATGTTACCTGATGATCGTATTGGTGGATGAAAGGCCGGAAGAAGTTACGGATATGGAACGCAGCGTAAAAGCAGAAGTAATTGCATCAACCTTTGATGAACCTGCCGAAAAGCACGTAAGGGTTAGTACCATGGCTTTACAAAAAGCAAAACGGTTGGTAGAGTGCGGACATGATGTTGTGATACTGCTTGATTCCATTACCCGTTTAGCAAGGGCACATAATACAGTTGCCCCGTCAAGCGGTAAAGTGTTGAGTGGTGGTGTGGAAGCAAATGCAATGCAGAAACCAAAACAATTTTTTGGTGCGGCACGTAAGATAGAGAACGGGGGTTCATTAACCATCATTGCCACTGCACTGGTAGATACCGGCAGTAAAATGGATGAAGTGATCTTTGAAGAATTTAAAGGAACGGGCAATATGGAATTGCAGCTTGAACGTAAATTATCGAACCGCAGAATTTACCCGGCTATTGATATTGTGGCTTCCTCAACAAGGCGTGATGACCTGTTGCTGGATAAAGATACCTTCCAGCGTATGTGGGTATTACGTAAGCATATGGCGGATATGAATCCGGAAGAAGCCATCAACACCCTTTTGAAAAATATGAAGGGGACAAAAGATAATGCAGAATTTTTAACAAGCATGAATGGATAATTAACCGATACGTATTTTTTGAGCCGCTGATTTTATTAGCGGCTTTTTCTTTAAGTAACTTAGTGCTTTATTAAATGCCGGTACAAAAAATAAACATAGAAGAATTTTTAGAACGGGCAATGCATAACCCTGTTTTAGATGTCCGCAGCCCGGGAGAATATAACCATGCACATATACCTGTTGCATATAATTTATCATTGTTCAGTGATGAAGAACGAAAACAGGTAGGTACTGCATACAAACAACAAAGCCGGGAAGCAGCCATAAAGATCGGGTTGGATTTTTTTGGAGTTAAGATGAGCAAGATGGTGGAAGAGGTAGAATCGTTGCTCGTTTCTCGTTGCTCGTTGAACGGTGAAATTGGCTCAGCAACGAACAACGGACAACGAGAAACGAGAAATGTTCTTGTCCACTGCTGGCGTGGTGGCATGCGTAGCGCAGGGGTAGCCTGGCTGCTGGACCTGTATGGATTTAACGTTTATATATTGATTGATGGCTATAAGGCATACCGAAAGTGGGTGCTGTCACAATTTGAAAAAGAGCACAACTTTAAAATCATTGGTGGTTATACCGGCAGCGGAAAAACACTATTGCTGCATGAATTAAAAAATCAAAATAAAACAGTAATTGATTTAGAAGCACTGGCAAATCATAAAGGTTCTGCATTTGGTGCACTGGGGGAAAAAGAACAGCCGAAGCAGGAGATGTTTGAGAATACCCTTGCACATGCCCTGTCAGATAGCGGATACAGGATACAGGGCATTGGATATCCGGTATCCAACATCCGGTATCCGGATTCCGGTATCTATATCGAAGATGAAAGCCAGCGCATCGGTAACCTTCAGATACCAATGCCGCTATGGAATACTATGCGAAAGTCGCCGGTTTATTTTTTGGATATCCCTTTTGCAAAAAGGCTGAACCATATCACAGACGAATACGGAAAATTTGAAAAAGAAAAATTAATGGAAGCCGTCCTACGTATTCAAAAACGATTGGGGGGACTTTTAACAAAAAATACCATTGGCTTTTTGCAGGAGGATAATTACCGGGAATGTTTCCGTATCCTGCTTACATACTATGATAAATGGTATGCCAGGGGCCTGCAAAACCGGGAAAATCTTTCGTCCCTTTTAAATAAAATACCCTGTATGAGCGTTGATACAAAAACCAATGCCGAAAAGTTATTGTCATGCCAAATTTTAAGCCCCTCATAATTTTATATTTTGTTCTGTTATTCTCTGTTCCGGTTTTTGCACAACCGGCCCCGCTGGCCGGCAGGGATATTACCGGTTTGTGGAAAGGATATATGTACAACGACACCACTAAACTTAATTACCGTTACGAAATTGCCATCAGTGAAAACAGTAAAGGAAAACTAAGCGGCTTTACACACACTTATTTTATTTTAGATGATAAAGAATATCACGGCGTAAAAAAGATCAAAATTAAAAGAGAAGGAAACGAAGTAACTACGCAGGATGTAGAACTGATTGCCAATAACTACCCGATTAAACCACCTAAGGGAGTGCATGTAATAAATGTTTTAACGTTTGAAATAAAAGATAGTGTAATGATTTTAAAGGGAATGTTTGAAACCAACCGTACCCGGCAATATGCACCGGCCACGGGCTATATACAGGTAGAAAGAAAAAATGATTTCCGTCAGAGTGCATTGATCCCGCATCTTGAAGAGCTGGGCATGGCAAAGGAACTTTCTTTTATTCAAACCGCAAAAACAACAGTAATAAAACCCGAACCAAAAACAACGCCTGTTACAGAACAGCCTTTAGTTAAAACTACCCCGGCTGTAAAGGAAAAACCCGTTACAGAAAAACCAATAGTTAAAACAACCCCGGTTATTAAACCCAAGCCGGCTGTAGAACAGCCAGTTGTAAAATCAACTCCTGTAATTAAAACAACTCCTGTAGTAAAAGAAAAACCCGTTACAGAAAAAGTGGTAAAGGCCCCCGAAACCGTAAAAGTAAAGGTGCCTGAAACAAAAACAAAGGCTGTTGATGTATCTATACCTTCTGCTGTTGATGTTGAAAAGCGAACTATTGAAACCATACAATCGGTATATTTTAAATCAGACAGCCTGGTACTTACTTTATACGATAATGGAGAAGTGGATGGGGATACCGTAAGTGTGCTGATGAATGGAAAACTGATAATGCCCAGGGTTGGTTTAAGTACTAATGCTGTACGTAAAACGATTTACACGAATGATATCGGCGATAGCATCCAGATAATCATGTATGCCGAAACACTGGGCAGCCTTCCCCCCAATACCGGGTTATTAATTGTGTACGATGGCACAGACCGCTATGAAATACGCTTTAGCGGCGATATGGAAAAAAGTTCGGCAATAATGTTTAAAAGGAGAAAGTGATTGCCGTTAACTTTACAGGATGGATGAAATAAAACTTACGCAATACTCCCGTGGAGCAGGCTGCGGATGCAAAATAGCACCCCAGGTGCTGGATGAAATTTTAAAAACAAATATCTCCATACCCGCGGACAGCAACCTGCCTGCCGGACAGGCAGGATTACTTGTTGGCAACAGCAGTAATGATGATGCAGCCGTTTATGATTTAGGTAATGGCACAGCATTAATTTCCACCACCGATTTTTTTATGCCCGTTGTAGATGATGCTTTTGATTTTGGCAGAATTGCAAGCGCCAATGCTATCAGCGATGTGTATGCCATGGGCGGCAAACCTATTTTAGCCATTGCTGTTTTAGGATGGCCTGTTGAAAAATTACCTGCGGCATTAGCCCAAAAAGTTTTAAACGGAAGCAGAAAGATCTGTGAAGAAGCCGGAATTCCCCTGGCAGGCGGGCACAGCATAGATTCAGCCGAACCCATTTTTGGTTTGGCAGTAAGCGGCCTGGTGGAAATAAAAAACCTGAAAAAAAATAATACGGCCAAAGCCGGGGATGTAATTTTTATAACAAAAGCATTAGGCGTTGGTGTTTTATCAACCGCACAGAAAAGGGGATTACTGAAAGAAGAACATTTGCCTGTGATGATAAACCAGATGGCCCAACTGAATAAAATAGGCGAAGCGCTCGGAAAGATAGAAGGGGTAACTGCCATGACCGATGTTACCGGTTTCGGTTTACTTGGCCACCTGATTGAAATGGCTGAGGGAAGCCATTTGTCTGCTGAAATCAGTTATGCCGCATTGCCTGTGATGGAAGGAGTAAAAGAGTACCTGGGCCAGCGAATTGTGCCCGATGCTACTTACCGCAACTGGAACAGTTACAGTACAAAAACCGGTTTTGAAAAGGGTGTTAATGTGATGGAAGCATTTAATTTACTGCCCGATCCACAAACCAATGGCGGGTTATTAATTACCGTTGATGCAGCATCTGTTGAAGCCGTAAAAAGTTTATTTAAGGAAAACGGGCTGAAAAATTTTGCG
>JANOGE010000051.1:0-1674 GCA_031414035.1 Chitinophagaceae bacterium
TACATAATGCCTGTTCCGTTTGCTATCAGTTGCTGGTATATCTTGTCTTTGAAAAAGTTGCTCGACATGTGCGGTAAAAAATAATCTATTTCTTCTGATTTTACACCATGTTTTGATAATGAAGCACTCACCCCATAACCACCGTACAACACAATATTTTTGCTAAGCAATTTCACATCCTGTTTAATACTCATTATTGATTGTGCCGTTAATTCCTGTGGTGTATAATCCTGGTAACTTTTTAATGTACCATCTTTCAGTTTTTCGCAGCCCTGGTACATACAAGGCTCCAGTTCGTTTGCGTAAGAAAAACCTTCTATCCATTCTATCTTTAAACTAAGGCCGGTTTCATTTTTTTTATTGGAGAGCAGAAATGCTGCGGCTCCATCTGATAACATCCACCTTAAAAATTCTTTTTCAAAACCGATATAAGGATCGTCAACAAGCGCTTTTAATCTTTTAGCCTCATCTTCAAAATTGGCCGAAACCAATGAAAGAGAAAAGCGTTCAGAACCTGTTGCAACAGACTGCTGCACCTCCCCTGCTTTAGTTGCCAGGTAAGCATATTTAAAAGCATGCATACCGGCACAGCATACACCGGATGGAGAAACCACTTCAACCGGATTACTTTCAGGGAGGTATCCATGCACCATCACTCCATGAGAAGGCATCAGTTGATCGGGGGTAGAGGTTCCTGTACACAACAGCTCTATATCTTTAATACCATCAGTATTATCTTTAAATAATGCCTTTACAGCTTCGGCGGTCATCTGCGCATTGGTATGTGTAGGTTTACCCTCTTTGGTAAGTGCATAAAACCTGTTTTTTATTCCGTTATTTCTAAGCACAATGGCTTTAGATCTGGAAGGAGTGTTATTTATGTATCCCAGGTATTCTTCCATTTCATCATTGGAAACCGGATCGTTAGGGAAAAAAGATGAACTATTAGTAATGTAAACCTCGTTAAATGACATCAGTTTAGGTTAATTTACGCCTGAATAAAGTAATTTTTGTTTTTTAATACGTCCCGATAAAAAGGGTTTGAAGAAAATAAAATCAACAGTTAGTATTATCGGGGCAGCAATAAACAGTGCAATTAAAAGATAATATTTGAATGCAACAAGCCAGGCCGTCTTTTTTTTCTTTTTTGCAATAATATTTGCCCATATCGCAAAAAGCTTACTGGCCTTGGACTCTATAAACATCAGGTTATATTTTACTTCAATGGCTTTTTCCCGGATGAGTTCATCCTGCAATCCATCCCAGTTTTCAGCGGTAAGGTGATTTTGCAAAGTGGCTCCAAAGCGGCTGGTATTTGCAATATCATCATCCGCTACGCCGGGTTTTGGAAATAGGTTTAACCAGCGCTCTTTTTTACCCTTAAACATCCAGTAAAAAGTAGTTATAAAACTGATCAAATTATGATGTTTATCTACGAGGGCGATATTTCCAACTAACCGGGCTCCCGACTCTTTCAATATTTTTTTTATACGCTCCATTGCACTGATCCACATATTGCGGGCTCCTGTAATAGTAACCACCGGCGTATCTTTTAAAACAGCTTTTACAACCGGATCATTTAAAATAGAATTAACCGGGATGCTTGGCGAAAGAAACCAGGCCTGGTAACCGAGTATTACGAGGTCGTATTTATTTTCTTTAAGCTGAAAAGGT
>JANOGE010000052.1:0-18974 GCA_031414035.1 Chitinophagaceae bacterium
GCATTGAGTACTTTTTTTCCGGTACTTGCCGGCAATGCTCTTGCTGCTGTGTTGACCGGCCTGGGTACCATTTGGTTTCTTACCTGGGTAAATACCAGGGGCATTGTAACATCCGGAAAATTTCAGTTAATTACCACTGTATTAAAAATAATTCCATTGCTGGCCATTGCTGTTGGCGGAATATTTTTTATACATTTTAAAAATTTTATTCCATTTAATGCAAGTGGCACTTCTGATCTTAGTGCCCTCACTGCCACTACCACGTTAACCTTTTTTGCATTCCTGGGTATAGAGTGTGCCACCATACCGTCAGGCAGTGTTGCCCATCCTGAAAAAACAATTTCACGTGCCACCATGCTCGGAACATTGATTGCGACCATCATTTATATTTTAAGCAGCATAAGTGTTATGGGCATGATACCTGCAAAAGAATTGCAGCATTCTGTCACCCCATTTGCAGATGCAGCCGTTTTAATGTGGGGTAGTAGTGCCAGTTACCTGGTAAGTGCCGGTGTGGCCATTGCAGCACTGGGGGCATTAAACGGTTTTATCCTTATTCAGGGCCAGGTACCTTATGCTATTTCAAAAGACCGCCTGTTCCCGCCTGTATTCAGTAAGAAAAATAAAAAAGGCGTGCCGGCTTTGGGTATCATCATCGGGAGTGTGCTGGTCTCTTTACTGATGACCATGAATTATACGAAAGGCCTCGCTCACCAGTTTAAATTTTTAATCCTCCTGTCAACACTAACAGTACTGGTGCCATATCTTTTTTCCACAGCTGCCTATATTGTTATTAAGGTAGAAAAAAAATATATTAAAGGAAGCTGGCTGCAGGCAATCGCCCTGGCATCAATGGCTTTTTTATTTTCATTATGGATAGTTGCAGGCGCCGGGCAGGAGACCGTTTATTTTGGTTTTATCCTGCTGATGTCCGGTATCCCTTTTTATATATGGATGCTTTGGAAAAATAAAAGGCAAAAATGAATGTAATAAAACAGTGGAAACAAAAATTGTAAAATGAAGACCACCTGTCATTCTGAAGTTGGAAAAATAAAATCCCTGTTCATCAAAAATGTGCAGCAGGCTTTTATCAGTGATGCACATATTGAACAGTACTGGAAAGAGTTAAACTACCTGGGTAAACCCGGTCTTAATACCGCACTGGAAGAGTATAAAATTTTTGAATCCATTTTACGGGACCAGGGTGCTGAAATAATTCATTTATCACAGGATGATAGTGTGAACATGGATTCTATTTATTGCCGGGATGCGGCCATTGCAACAGATGGGGGAATGATCATTTGTAACATGGGTAAGGCCGCCAGAGTTAATGAACCTTTAGCAGCGAAAAAAGCATTTGAAAAAAAGGGAATGGCAATACTGGGCAGCATAACCGCACCCGGCACTTTAGAAGGAGGGGATGTAGCCTGGCTTGATGAGCATACCCTTGCAGTTGGTCATACCTACCGCACTAATGAAGAAGGGATCAGGCAGTTAACGGCATTGTTGCAGCCGTTGGGCGTTCTTGTGATTACGGTTCCGCTGCCGCATTATAAGGGCCCCGCTGATGTGTTTCACCTGATGTCCATTTTAAGTCCTGTTGATACGGATCTTGCCGTGGTGTATAGCCCTTTAATGCCCATTGCTTTTCGAAATTATTTATTGCAAAGCGGATATCAATTGGTAGAAGTTCCAGATGAAGAATTTGATTCAATGGGCTGCAATGTACTGGCTATGGCACCCCGTGTATGTTTGATGGTGGAGGGCAATCCTAAAACAAAAAAGGCATTGGAAGATGCCGGTTGCAAAGTAATATTATACAAAGGTGAAGCTATCAGTGTAAAAGGCGGAGGTGGCCCTACCTGCCTTACAAGGCCGGTTTACAGGTATATATGATCTGCTTAATGGTTCCTTATTCATGAACAATTTTTTTTTATGATTTCAGATACGGAGCAAAGAAACCGGGATGAGGAAAAAGGGGTAAGGATGTAAACGGCTACGTTAGCAGGCTTAATGAAGTGGAATATGTAGAATTGTAACAGGGAAGAAAAATAATATTTGCATTTTCATATTTTAATATTTACTTTCAGTTTTAATTTCCTCCCTTTGATAATTATCGTGATTGTTCTATTGGGATTGAACAACTTTTACTCCCTACCTGAACAGCCTGCCCTCAGATATTATTTATTATTAACTAAAACTAAAAAAAATGAAAAAAACAATTTTTGTATGGCTGTTTTTGGCAGTTGCTTTCATCGCAAACGGGCAGGGCAAGACCCTTTACACTGTAAACATTGTTAAACCCAAGGCAGGGCAAAAGGCAGCATTTGAGGCTGGTTGGAAAACACATCTTGCTAAATTTCATAACACGTCCGACAAAAGGAATGTGTATGAAATAATGAGTGGTGAATGGGCTGGGTATTACCAGATCGTTGAAGGACCGATTTCTTATGCAGATATGGATGCAGAAAAACCCATGGCAAAAGAACATGGCCCGGACCTTGACAAAAATTATTTTCCTATGCTGGAAGATAAAAGAATGAACGGTACTTACCGCTGGGACGATACGGCAAGCCTTAACGGTAAGGTTGAAGCCGACAAATTCCTGGTTACGGTTACTCACGTAAAAAATACAATGATGACCGAAACAGTAAGAGAAAGCAGAAGGGGGGCGTTGATCCAGGCTAAAATAAATCCGGCCAACCGCTTTAGTGCAAATGTGTATACCCAGCTTTGGTCAGGGTCGGACCCGGTAAGGGTATCCGTTAGAAATTTAAAGGACGGGTTTAAAGAACTGGAAAATAATTATTATGGCCCCAATACCATCGGCCCCAATGCATTTAAAGATGCTTATGTGGCAGATTATGGACAGGATGCTTGGGATGCACGGCAAAAAGTAATGGATAACAATGCCAACGTACAAAGCCGGGAGGTTTATATTATGCGATTGCGCAAAGACCTGAGCTCACAATAACAGGGCACACTTAATTTGAAAAAATTCCGGAGTAAATTTATTCCGGATTTTTTTTTTGCCATGTAACAGATGCAGTGATCTTCGCAACTTCCCCGGCAGACACATTCGCTATGAGAGATACCTTGCAGGGAAAAATGGTTAATGATCAGCCCGTTTCAGGGTCTTAGATGAAATAAACCCATGGGAATAATAAAAAAAACGCTGTACCTTTTATGTTTGTCACCAATTAACTGTTTATGAAAAAGCTACTCCTTTCTTTACTGGCCCCGATAGTTAGCGGGGGGATGTTTGCCAGCGCCTTTGCCCAAAATGATATAACCCCCTGTTGCGGTATTATTGCAAGAGATGTCAATAACAACCTGGTCATTGCCCGCGACAATACCACCGGCCGGTTGAACCGGTTTAAAGCTGATAACCCGGATATTAAAAGTATCAGGAAAGGCGATGCGGTACATATCAACCTACAGTCGAAAAAAATAACGGCTATCAACGGGGCTGTAAGAAGCTATCCCATTATTCAGCCCGATAAGGCAGAACCACCAAGTATTTTGATGGCTATGCGAATTGATAATGCTCAGCCAGTCAATGACATGGTAACGCCAAAAATAAAAAATGCTGAACCGGTGAGTAAGCCAACGGTTAATACTAATTCGGCAGCACCCATAAGCGATATTGTAAGTATCCAGGTTGTTAATATTGAACCAATCAACGACATCGTAACGCCAAAAATAAATAATGCTGAACCGGTAAGTAAGCCCACTATTAATAACGCTGAGCCGCCAAGCATGGTTAGCGCAAAAAATAAACAAACGGGTAAAATAGTTCAATTTAATGTTCCTGCTGTTATTGCAAAAACATTAAAGATTGGCGACCCGGTGTATATAGAACCGATAAATGGAATTCAGATAAACTATCTTGATCCTGTAAATGGGATGAATATACAGAATGCTGAGCCTATAAATGATTTCGCTATTGTGCAATCATCCTTTGGCAGCAGCAACGGGCAGATGGCTTCTTATGGTTACGGTGCTACTTCTGGAGATGGAACAACCGGTAATGCAGGTGAAACGGATAAATGGGTAATTACTCCGGTAAAAGATATGAAAGGTGTGCTTGGCAGGCTCGATATAAATTTTCCGGCAGATGCAGAAAGGAATATCCTTATTTACCAGCCGGCAGATAATAAATTTATCACCAGTGTTTCCCGTAATGATAAAATGTACACGATTGCCCCTGGTCCGTATAACTTTACAATTACCAATGTACGGATAGACAATGTGCCCATACAAAAAGGACATGAAACAAGATTGAAGGCGGGCCTTCTTAACGTGGTATCAGATGGCAACTGGATTCTTTATAGTGATACTAAAGAAAAGCAATACACGTCTGGCAACACGCCTAAAAAATTACCCCTGCCGGTTGGTAATTACCAGTTGAAGCTGGGTACACAATTTTATCCTGTTGCGATAAAAGATAAGGAGACAGTGGAGTTTTAAAACTCACCAGCAACATGGCAAACTGTTTTTATTTATCGTTCCCCTTTCTGGCTATTTCAGATTATGGACAGGATGCATAGGATCTTGACTGGCGCAGATATGCAGCTTTGGTTTGTGTGTAAGGGTATCTGTGCCATTGTAAATAGCCTTTGACTAAAGATTTTGGATAGATCTATTAATTAGAGCCTGATTTTGTACTACTTGTTCCGCTTTGGCAGGAAATACAAACTCACATAGTTCTGCAAAATTTTATATTGCAGGAGAGCAGGGAGTTTACCCGGTTACAAACTTTATGGAAATGGAAGATGTGGTCCCTATAGCAATCGGGTTTACAAAAGATGGCTTCTCTTCTTAACAGACGCAACGTCCTCGCCTTCCGCACATGGGCTGGGGGAGAGACGTTGCTGGGAAAAAAGGACCTGAGCTCACAATAACAGGGCACACTTAATATTAAAAAATCCCGGAATTTTTATTCCGGGATTTTTTTAACTGATGAATGTACCTGATTTTTATTATGACTTATCCGGAGCCGTTTATGAAGAGGTTTTAATTAGTTTTAGTAATGGTAATGTTTGCAAAATCTCCTCCGGAAGTATCTGCCACATAAAATCCGACTGAACTGCCTTTATTAAGTGTTAGTTTTTCTACTACAAGGCTTGGCTCTTTATTACCATTGATGTACGTTAAAATTCCGGAATCCTTTATGACGATGCGAACCCTGATCCAGGAATTTGGGTCAGGAGATGGTTTTATGGAATGCTCATATTTACCGGGGAACTTCTCCCGCAGTGTTCTCCAGTGAAAGTCGGGTAATGATATATATTGGATAGACCTGTCTCTTAAAATTTCATCTTCTGCATTGAATTGAAACGGGCGGAGGTAAATGGCATCAAAGCTGTTATTATCCTTACCATGAAAAGCGATCCCTACAAAACTGTGTTGTTTCAGGTCCTCACCCCGTACATCAAATTCTATGATACCATTTATCAGTTCAATGCCTTTTAACCATGCAATACCTTCTCCTTCATTTTTGCTTAGCCGGATGCCCTTATAAGCATCTTCATTGATCAGACTGAGGTCTCTGTTAATAACCTCAATTGTATTTTGTTTAACGGCATGATGAAGATCAATCACTGCGGGACTTTGTGTTAATGCGGTAATGCTTAAAAGATTAAATAATCCTGGCAGGGCTAAAAGAAATATTTTCATATCCTGGTTTTTATGAAGGGTAAACTACAAATTAAACACTGACCGGTCAGTACCGCTTATAAAATATAAATGTAGTACGTATGACCGGACTGCCACATAGATGGGAGTTTACCAGACCTTGCTGGTGTAGGAGTTGGATTCCAGTTAAAATGAAAGTACCGGCAGCGGCAACAAAACCTTTGCCTGTTGGAGTATTATTTCTTTATAAACTTTATGGCCGCCCCATCAATCGTTTTAATCATATAAATCCCTTTAACCAGGGTGCTGATATTAATTTGCGTTTGATTCGTTTCAATAAAAAATGTGCTTATTTTTTTACCCTGTATATCACTCAATACCGCTTCAGAATAAAACAGGCTTTTATTATTTGTCTGTAATGAAATGATGTTTGTTGCCGGATTAGGGAATACGGAGATGGATCCGGATGTAAGGATCCTGAGTGTAATTATTTTAGAGTAAACAAATTTTCCGTCAATATCAATTTGCTTTACCCGGTAATAAATAACCCCAACACCTGCTGTTAAAATATTTTTATCCGTTAAATCATATACCTGTCTTCCCGGCTGGTTGGTTGCAACAACAGTGGCTATTTTACTAAAAATGCTGCCATTCAAACTTCTTTCTACTTCGAAAGAAGTGGTGTTGATCTCATTTTCCGTTTTCCATTCCAGCAAGGCATCTCCATCGGACAGCGTACCATAAAAATCAAGAAAGGTCAATGGAAGTGCAGTGTAAGTTTTGTTGGCAACATAAAAAGAAGAGAACTGGTTGATGGATGCAGTTAATATGTAATCGTTATTCCAGGCAGTTCCTGTAACGGTAACGGGAGACGCTACATTTTGAATAGTTGTTTGACAGGTTCCGTTACTCTTAAAGAACGCCACATCATTGATGGTGTTTACACCTGAGGGTTGCCCCTGGGAATTAAAAGCATTTTTTAAAGCCTCAAATTCTGATCCTTTCAGGTACAAGCGGATATCTACAGGCGTAGCTGGCTGTACCTGCGGGGTAATACTAAGATTCCTGTCAAGGTATAAACGGAACGCAGGATCTTCTCTTACGGGTTTATTATTTATAAAAAGAGAAGTAGTAACCAGACCCAGGTTGTTACCATTCGCTTTGATCTCCGCTACTGCATCGCCAGTATTATCTGTGATGGCAACCCATTGATTGTTATTGCTGCTGTTAATGGTTACTGAATTCATAGCGGCGCATATCCCCGGTGTACCTTTCGACAAAGGCGCTTTGAATAAGTTCAGGTAATTCCTGTTAGGGCTGTTGGCATCACTAAATGTAAAATCTTTTTTCTTTACGAAGATGTTTGTAACGGGATCCCACTCATACATCAGCCCTGCTGAATTATTGCCTCCTCCTTTTGTAACACCATAAAATTTACCATTACTTTCGGTGAGGTTTCCCTGTGGTTCAGTGCCATTGTTTCCGCCAAAGTCTATCTTTTTTGAAAAAACACTGGTCGCCGGATCCCATTCAAAAATAACACCTACATTATTTACGCCCCCCTCTGACGTAACACCATAAAATTTTCCGTTGCTGAGTGTCATGGTTCCCCATGGCCGTTTTCCATTATTACCGTTAAAATCAAATTTTTTAGTATAAACATTGGTCAATGGGTCCCATTCAAAAATTACCCCATTGTCAAGATTATTTTCGCCTCCATAATTTGTCATGCCATATAACTTTCCATTGTATTCGGTTAAACTTCCCGCTGGACTATTTCCCATTGGCCATTGGCCATTTGTATAAATAAAATCTATTTTTTTTGTATAAATATTGGTTACCGGGTCCCATTCAAATATTACACCTGTCTGGTAATCGCCTCCGGAGTTTGTCATACCATAAAATTTTCCATTAAAGTAAGTAAGCTCACCTAAGGGATAACTTCCGATCGCATCTGAGAGGTCTATTTTTTTCACATAATCATAAGTAACCGGGTCCCACTCAAATATCACACCCCTGTCCGTTAGTCCACCCCGTTGGGTCATTCCATAGAGTTTCCCGTTTAAAGCGGTCAGGCTTCCACCGGGACCGTACCCTGTCGGGTTTTTAAAATCATATCGTTTAGTATAAACATTGTTAGCAGGATCCCACTCCAAAATTGCACCCGTAAGTGCCGTGCTGTACGTACACATTTCGAAAAACTTTCCGCCCCATTCAATAAAATGGCCGGCAGGGTAACGTTCATTAACAGACACTCCGAGGTCGATTCTTTTTGTGAGGATATCTGCGGTGGGATCCCAATCAAAGATCAGTCCCCCATAATTGTTCACGTCCGAATTGGTCATCCCGTAAAACATTCCGGAATAAAATAAAAGCGAGCCATAGGGTTTGCTGCCAAAAATGCTGTAGAGATCCTTCTTTTTTGTGTAAACAGTAAGGGCAGGGTCCCACTCAAAGATGGTTCCGGCAACATTGGTACCACCGGTATAGGCCAGCCCATAAAATTTTCCCGAGTTAAATACAAAACTGCCATAAGGATTACAGCCATCCGTAAAATTGAAGTCAATTTTTTTGGTATAAATATTAGTGGTGGGGTCGTATTCAAATATAACGCCAACTCCGTTAGCGCCTCCCTGGTTAGTTAATCCATACAGTTTGCTGTTATATTCTATAAGTTTCCCATATGGTCTTGATCCGGTTGTGGTACTTAAGTCAATTTTTTTTGTATAAATATTAGTGGCAGGGTCCCATTCAAAAATAACCCCTTCGTTATTTAAACCCCCTAAAACTGTCATCCCGTAAAATTTATTTCCATACCAGGTAAGGGTTCCAAATGCAGTTGCGCCTGTAGTGGTAGCAAGGTCTGTTTTTTTGGTAAAGATATTGGTCACCGGGTCCCATTCAAATATCACGCCTTTACCATTTGTTCCGCCTGCGGTAGTCGTGCCATAAAATTTACCGTTATTAATGGTGAGATTCCCAACCGGGTAAGATCCCCTTGCATTATACAGGTCAATTTTTTTTGTAAAAATATTGGTGGCAGGGTCATATTCAAAGATGATCCCTGAGTCGCGGATCCCGCCGGCATAGGTCATTCCGTAAAATTTATTATTGTATAGCACCAGGCTGCCTTCCGGTTTGCTGCCATTATTTCCATTAAAATCAATTTTTTTAAAATAATCATTGCTAACCGGGTCCCATTGATAAATGGTCCCTTTGTTGTTGCTTCCTCCCTCGGAAGTAACACCATATAACTTTCCGTTGAAAACAGCAGGATCGGAATAGAGTGGCCTGATTCCCTCACTTTTTAATGTCAATTGATACCGGCTCTGGTAGTTATTTCCGGTTGCTCCGGCACTGAAAAATACGCCTGAGTTATTGGCACCACCAACAGCAGTAGAACCCCAGAGCTGAAAAATGCCCTGTGACTTTGTTACCGAAATAAATAAAAAGGTAAAAAGGGTAAAATAAAGCTTCATAGAGATCATTTGAAATATAAAATTATAGAATAATTGTAAAAAAAATAAATAATGTTAAGAAGGATCACCTCCACCAAGGTTCGTGACACACAGATCGAAATTCATAAAAATTAAAAAGTGGTCCGTGAGCCACAAGCCAGGGCTGGGGGAGAACATTTCAAAAAAAACTATTTATTCTACTCTGTCGAATTTTTGTGGCACAGGCAGCTTTTGCTTTGGCTTAACAATAAAAAAGACAGTGTCCGTTTTTGCCTGAGAGAAAACATCACAATACAGAAATAGTTCAGCTAGCCGGGTAAACTATTTTTTCTCTTCAAACTTATCAGGCGTTAAACGAATTTTCCGGTCGGCCATCTCATCAAATTCACCCAGCAAGGTCAATTTACCATCTATACCTTCGATCGTTATTGTCATATTCATAGTTTTGCCGTTGGCGCTTGTGAGCGTTGCCTTGATGACCGTTTTACCTTCTTTGAAAGGAGTTTTCCAGTCGCAGCTGACCGAATTAACGGTTCCCTCCATAATATTGTCGCCAGGGGTTATAATAATTTCTTTGGAATCATATTCCACAGTTGTTAACTCTTCTTTTGTTTTCTGAAGTTCATTATTACTGTTAAGGAACTCTGTTTTACCGGAGGTAAATACAATTTTTTTGTCACATTGTGCATAACTGCTGATGCCTGCTGCAGATAAAAGCAGTACGATTAGAATTTGTTTTTTCATGATTTACTTTTTTGTTTTTAATTAATACCCAAACCTAATAGATTGCCAAGTACTAAGCAATAAATAATAGCTTGTATGGCAAAAAAGCTTAGTTAAACGGTAGTAATAGGAATGCACTTTGTTATTTCCGTTTTTTCCTGTCTTTGAACGTAAACATGATATTCAATACAAAAATCAGCAGGAAGAGGAAGTGCCTCTTATCTGGCGCAGATATGCAGCCTGGATTTGTGTGTAAGTGTATCTCCCGCTATGCGGGAAATACGCCACGCAACATTTCCTTTGCCGTATATCTTCGCCAGTGAGGAGACCTCAGTAAAACCGGGGTCGGCGGACAGCAGAAAAGTTTTACATTTGAAAAGACAGATATCTGCCTGATAAATTATAATAATGATGATCCGGAATTTATTTGTAAAGCACAGATCCATTTTGCTGTATGGCACCAGCCTGGCCATGCTGTTGTTTTTACTCAGGTGGCTCGAACTGAGGTATATCATTTTTGACCATGCACTTGATATTTATATGGGCGCCAGTGCTGTTATTTTTACGGCCCTGGGTATATGGCTGGCACTTAAACTAACCAAACCCAAAATAGAAAGGGTTGTGGTGGAAAAAAAAATATACATCGAAAAAACCAGGGAGTTTGTTTTTAACGAAGCTCAATTTACCCTGCTGGGTATCAGTAAAAGAGAACTGGAAGTGTTACAATTAATGGCTGAAGGTTTCAGCAATGCTGAAATAGCTGCCCGTTTATTTGTTTCGCTCAATACCATTAAAACCCATGCATCCAATCTTTTTATGAAACTGAATGCAAGCCGCCGAACCCAGGCCATTGAAAAAGCAAAAGCACTTAGCCTGATACCTTAAGGTTGGTACTTTAGTATGAAATCACCACGTAAAATTAAAAATCGCCCGAAAGTATGAGTGGAAAATCAATTTTTATTTTCATTTTTACCATAACATAAATTAAAATGATAAATAAATGAAAAAGATTGTAATTGTAAACGGATTAATTGCAGGAGCTATAGTAGCTGCAATGTTCCTTATTACTATGGGCCTTTATCACAACAACGGGAATTTTGAAGGCGGTATGTTGATCGGTTATGCCAGTATGCTGCTTGCCTTTTCGCTTATTTTTGTGGCTATCATACGATTCAGGGATAAATACAATAATGGGGTCATCAGTTTTGGCAAGGCATTCAGGATCGGGCTCTATATCACCCTTATTGCATCTACCATTTATGTGGTAACCTGGTTGATAGATTATTATGTTTTTATACCCGATTTTGCAGATAAATATGCAGCATCCATGATGGATAAACTAAAAAACAGCGGAGCCAGCGCAGCTGAAATTGCCAAACAGGCCAAAGAGATGGACAGCTTTAAAGAGATGTACAAAAACCCGGTCATGGTGGTATTATTTACTTATCTCGAAATATTACCGGTGGGATTACTGTTAACCCTGATTGCTTCTTTTATTTTAAAAAGAAAGGTAAAGCCTGCAGTATAGTTACTGATTAATTTATCACAATAAACAAAATTATGAAATTAGGTGCATTTTCAATAAGCCTTTCGGTTAAAGACCTGGAAGTTTCAAAAACTTTTTACGAAAACCTGGGCTTTGCTGCTTTTGCCGGTTCAATGGAACAGCGCTATCTTATTATGAAGAATGGCAATGCGCTGGTGGGTTTATTCCTGGGTATGTTTGCCGGTAATATGTTAACCTTTAACCCCGGTTGGGATGAGAACGCAGCCTTAGAGGAGCATTTTGATGATGTAAGGGAAATTCAAAAACAGTTGAAAAGTAAAAGCGTTAAATTAGATACCGAAGCGGATGAAACGACCACTGGCCCGGCAAGCCTGATGCTGACGGATCCGGATGGGAATGTGGTATTAATAGATCAGCACGTATAATCCTACTTAAACAAAAATAAATTAAACAGCATAAACATGAAAAAAGTAACAGGCATTGGCGGCATCTTCTTTAAATGTAAAGACCCAAACGCAGCGAAAGAGTGGTATAACAAACATCTTGGTTTAGATGCAGGCCCTTATGGGGCAAGTTTTGAATGGCGACAACTGGATGCGCCCGAAAAGAAGGGACTTACACAATGGAATGTGAATACCGAAGCGGCAAAAATGTATGATCCTTCCTCCAAAGACTTTATGATAAACTACCGGGTGGATGATTTGGATGCTCTTGTAGAACAACTTAAAACTGATGGGGTAACCATTGTAGACAGTATTGAGGATACGGACTATGGCAAGTTTGTACATATACTTGACCTGGAAGGCAATAAGGTTCAACTTTGGGAGCCTAAGGATGGTGAGTAGGATAAAAAGCCGGTAAACGATTGCCGCCTTAACCAATAAGGGGTGAGTACTTGTCTTACTTCTCCGTCCTGCTAGGTGTCACTTCTTCTCAGCAACGTCTCTCCAGTGCCAGTGTGTTGGCCGAGGACGTTGCGTTATTTGAAAAACGGGGGTCGTTTAAACTCATGATCATAAAACTAAAACTTAACTGGCGTAGATATGCAGCTTTGGTTTTGTGTGTAAGGATTTCTGTGCCATTATAAACAGCTTTTAATTAAAAGGTTTTAGAGACTTTAATTTCTGAGAGTATAATTTGGCACAGATACGCCTGGCTACAGTTCCTTGCTGCATTTCTGCGCCAGTAGGAGAGGCCTTGTCTTACTTCTCCGTCCTGCTAGGTGTCACACAACCAAATAAAAATCAATAAAAGTATTAAATTGTATAATGGATACAGAGCAATTAATAAATTCGGGTTCCTAAATAATTTATATATACTGTTTGATGGAGTTTGAATTAGCGAACGGTTCGTGAACCATGAACCAGGGCGGAGATGCTTAAAACGGTTTTTTTATAATTTCACAAATTTAATATGAACCGGATCTTTGTCACTCCGCCTTAAGAACGCAACATAAATACCAGCCGGTAAATGGCCAACATTAAGTGTAATCTTTGTTTGGTTGCTTATGTTTACAGAAGCAAGGCATATTTTTCCATCGCTGGAGACCAGGTCCAGGGTTTCCCACTTGTCGGATAATTTTAAATGATGGATGTATAAAACATTAGAAGCGGGCTGCGGATAAACAGTAAGGCCCGTGCCTTGAAAATTTGCAGTAAAGGTCAGGTCATTGCTCATAACAGTAACAGGACTTGAACAAATGGTAACTGTTAGCAAACACCTCAGCTTATTTCCAACTAAATAAGTAATAAAGTTAATGGTACTGTCATTAGCGCCGTTAATATTACGCCATGTATAGGCCTGGGTACTATCCTGCCATTGAAAAACAGGGTTAGATCCCGGGTTGGATACATGTGCAGTTATAAAACTGTATTGCCCTACAGAAGCTGTATTGCCCGATATGGTAATTACCGGAACCTGCTGTGTATTAGAAGTCATTATGATCACATTACTCTGTGCAGTTGGCGTAATTAAGCAGGCAGCATTACTGGTCAATGTTACGCTTACCCGATCGTTACCAACTAAACTGCTGGTAATAAACTGGCTTGCATTTGTACCTGCATTTACTCCATTAACCTTCCATTGAAACACCGGGTTTGTACCCGCATTTATGCTTGTAGCGGTAAATGTTACCGGTGTACCAACACAGATAGATGTTGGGTTAGCTGTTATGGAAACCGACGGGGTTACCGGTGGCCCGGTAGTAACTGTAATAATATTACTGGTAGCTGTATTGGTAAGCAAACAACCGGCATTACTGGTAAGTATCACTTTTACCTGGTCGTTATTATTGGGTGTAACAGTAAAAGTATTTGAATTAGTACCGGTATTTACACCATTAACCTGCCATTGATAAAGAGGATTAGACCCAGGGTGTATTGGTACAGCTGTAAAAGTAACCGGCGTGCCTGCACAGGTAGCTATTGCACTGGCAGTTATTGAAACTGCAGGCACCAGCGTGCCGCCGGCGATGGTCATGGTAATGATATTGCTGGTAGCGGTGTTTGTTAGTAAACAACTGCCATTGCTGGTAAGTACCAGTTTTACCTGGTCGTTATTATTAAGGGTTGTTGTTGTAAATGAGGTTGAATTGGTACCTGCATTTACGCCATTAACCTGCCATTGGAAAACCGGGTTCAATCCTGTGTTTACTGCTGTTGCTGTAAAAGTAACCGGTACACCTTGTCCACAAAAACTGGTTGAGGGAGTTGAAATGGTAACGGCTGGTACAACGTTCGCAGCAGAACAATCAGAATTATAAAAACCAATGGTTCCCCAATCGCCCGTACCTACAGAGCCTCCATAAATGTTGGTACCATTCGGTAACAAATCAACCGAATTCACTCTTGATTCTGTTATCCCAAAACCTGGTTTGAGAATATCTTTGGTAATATTACCTGATGAATCAAGTGTAATATAAAAGTAACTGCGGCTGGTACCTGTTACCAATGAATCAGCCAGGTAACCGGTTGCCGTAAAGCTTTCTTTTATGCGATTGTATTTAAGATCGAGACTATTATATGAACCTGTGTTTTGTGGTGCCCGTTCCAAATTCCAAAGGACAGTACCTGTTGATTTACTTAGTTTGGAAAGGTATAAGCTTGTACCTTTTGTTCCCATTGTGTATATGGATGATACAGATGTATCTGCATTAAGCATAGAGCCGGTAAAGCCCGATAGCTGCGACCATACGAGTGGCGTAGCCAGCCTGTGGTTATAGCGGGCACCAAACGGATTGCCTGTTTCACTTTTACCCATAATAAACAAGGATACAGAATCTACCTTTATGGTGGAATAAACCCTCGAAAAACCAGCTATAGGTTTACCGCCATAGCCTGTGTAGCCACCGTTGGGAGCCTGTGTGGCAGACTGCAGGAAGCCACGGTTTCTCAACGGATAATTAGGTACTTCATCCGAAAAATAAATAACAGAAGTATCTCCAAAATAATGCTGCAGCCTTTGCAATTTCATTTTAGGAATTTCTTTGTAAGTATAATACTCGCTGATACTGATGCTGCCAAAAACAGTAGCGGCACTATTCAGCATAAAGCTTCGGTTCTCGAACCGCAGGCCGGTACCCTTCATCAGGTAAATAAAGTTAGTTTTGCCAAATTTGTCTGAATAGATCTGTAAAGGTAAAATGGTATCGTTGTTGCCAACTGCAATGCTTCGCTGGTATGCAATAATGCCCGTTGAATCCAGTCTTACCATCAGTATAGAATCGGGGAGTCCCACACTGGCTTTATACCGGGTATTTTTGGTATAGATGATAAAGGAAGCTGCAACAGACGTATCACCGAGACTTATAAGGTTTTGTGGAACAATATATTTTCCATTACTGCTGAATGATCTGCTCCAAATTAATTGGTTGTTTGTATTTCTTAATTCTATTTTCGATGACTGTCCCAGTTTTTTCAATAAGACCATTTTCTGACTACTGAAAGGTGCTATTCCAACTAGTGATGACGGGAACCGGTAAACAAAATCAGGATAAATCCGGAACCTTTCTTGATATACTGATGCTGTATCAAAAGATAACATCAATGGTCTTGCATAGTTAGCACTTTCTTTTTTATGAATATTGCCGGCGCAATACATTTTTCCATTAAAGTAATATAAAAAACGGCCCTGCGAATGATCCATTCTTTTTGTTGAATCTTCTGTAATGGTAGATTCATAAATTCTTGCACCGGTTACCCCGTTGACTTTCATGATACCCCAGTTACCCGGGTTTTGCGGACCGGAACTGTAATCGTAGGATCCTGAAAGATAGATATGACTGTTGGCGTCGATACCCATTGTCATTGGCCAATCCATTTCTCCCACAAATGGAGGAGAGGGGTCTGCCGGTATTCCGTTGAAATCATATGCAACATTAAAGCGAATGCTGCCATTGCCGGTATTTATGCGGGTTAAGGTAAAGCCCCTGGCAAGGTCAACACCGCCTACATACGGAGACACCCAGCTAATATATATGGAAGAATCCTTTACAATAACGCCACTTGGGTTGCCATCACTTCCGCTTTGTGTACCCTGTATATAACCAACCTGCACGGGCCTGTACCAGATAGTATTGCCGGTAAGTGAATCTACTGCCCTTGCATAGTTATTACCTACAAACAGGTACCGTCCCGAATCCTGCATAATCATATCTATCATTCTCAGCGAACCATTGTTGGGCAGGTGAGAGGTCCATAACAACTGGTTCAAATTCTTATCCCGGTATTTCTGGCAGTAATCATCCCAAGATATAAGTATGTTCTTTTGATCGTCAACCAATATGTTTGGTAAATTGACCAATGATACGCTGGGGAACGCAATGAATTTGCTAAACACCAGTTTACCAGTTATTTTACTGATGATATGATAATTATAGCCATTGAAACTGGTTAACAACAGCAATTCGGTAGCACTATAGTCAACGATCTTGATAGCATATTCATTGATATTTGTTTTCCATAAAAGCACACCCGCCGAATCAGATACACACCATATTTCATTGTAAGTACTCGATGGTGTTCCTACTCCCTGTGCAATTGTATATAGCCGGCTACCCGATTTAAACGTGCTTTTGCAGGCTGCCATCGAATTATTGTAGCCAAAGTAATTACCAAAGCGTTCATGATTCTCATTATCGGCTGCTGTCCATATCACATTGCCGGCAGTGTCTGTTTTTGTAATGGTAGGAAGTGGGCTTTGTTCAGAATATGAAGAGCCCGAGAGGTACATGAATTTGCCTTCAGCAATTCCTGAATGAACATAACCATCATTGGTTACTTTGCTGAGGCTGTCATAAAAAATCGTTTCGCTGAATTGTGCCCTGGAAACAGATAATTGTGTTACCAGAAAGGCAGCTATTAAAAACTGCTTATAAATATGTTTCATAAGTTAAAAAAACTGCTTCAGTTGATAAATGCAGAGCAATTGTAATTTAATAAAGGGAATACGGTAATGGCTGCAAATTAACACATTTAATGATACTTGAATAAGATTATTAATAAATGGGGACATTGTTAATTATGATTGAACTGCAAGCAATCGCCTGAAACTATTTGTAAGTATACTCATTTTCACATTTTCTTGCCACGTTCAAAATCCCTCGCCTTGGTTCGTGTCATCACGAACCATCGCCGCTTAAAACAAAGTTTACTATTGGTATACCGTACAAGTGAGTGACACAACGATGTTGCCTATAGCTGTAAAAGCTGGTAACATAATTATTCTTTCCTATTCAGGAGATTGCTTCAGTTGCAGCCATGCTTCAAGCTATGCCGCTCCTTCGCAATGACGTTCGGCTATGGTAATTCCGTTGCTCAAAATCCACTATTTTAAGCTACTTTTGCCCCCTCAAAAAAAGGTACAGAAGTACATGAAGAACATCAGAAATTTTTGCATCATTGCCCAAATTGACCATGGCAAAAGCACCCTTCTGCCGCCGGGGTTTTGCGGGTAGAAGACCTTATGCACAGCATCCTGCGGATAGTGTTTGGGCTATTACCAAAACCCATTTATCAGTAAATTGTTTATTTTTGGTAAAAGATTACTTTATGGCACACCCAATAAAATATATGGTAGATGAAAAAGGGCAAAAAACCTCTGTATTGGTTCCTTTAACTACCTGGACAAAGATCAATGAAGATTTTACCAAACTGCAAAACAAAGTTCAGGTTTTGTTAGGCATTAAATCGGCTTTTAATGAAGTTAAAGCGTCAAAAAAATCAGGTAAGCAATTACAGACCTTAAAAGATTTCCTGCGTGAAAGTAACAGTTAGAATTACCGCTAACTTCAAATCAGAAGCTAAGCCTTTGTTGAAGAAATACAAATCTTTAACCAATGATCTTCTTAAATTAGAAAAGGAACTGCTGGTAAATCCCAGGCTTGGAATTCCGCTTGGTAAAGATGCATATAAAATCAGATTACAGATTTCCAGTAAGAATAAAGGTAAAAGTGGAGGTGCCCGGGTTATTTCATTAATAGATTCAACTTTAATTGGTTTCACCGAACAAACTTCGCCAGAAGAAATAACTGTAAACTTACTTTCAATATATGATAAATCTGAAGTGGCTACTATAACTGATAAAGAGCTTAAAGATTTAATCAGAAGTTTTAATAAAAGCACTAAATAGATACAGCGCCCAACAGCTGCGCCAAATACAATCCATTCTGAGCCTGTCGAAGAATCATCCCCACAAATCCACCTCATCTGCCTTCCCATCCGCTGTTCAAATTCCACTATTTTAAGCTACTTTTGCCCCTCTTAAAAAGAGGAAGAACGTACATGAAGAACATCAGAAATTTTTGCATCATTGCCCATATTGACCACGGAAAAAGTACCCTTGCCGACCGGCTTTTGGAATTTACCCATACCATTGGCGAACGGGATATGCAGGCACAGGTGTTGGATGATATGGACCTGGAAAGGGAAAAAGGCATTACCATTAAAAGCCACGCCATTCAGATAAATTATAAATGGAAGGGCACCGAATATGTGCTCAACCTGATTGATACCCCCGGCCACGTGGACTTTAGTTATGAAGTGAGCCGTGCCCTTGCCGCCTGTGAAGGCGCATTACTTTTGGTGGATGCCAGCCAGGGCATACAGGCTCAGACCATCAGCAATTTGTACCTGGCTATTGACAATAATTTGGAGATCATCCCGGTCATTAATAAAATAGACATGGATGGCGCCATGATACCCGAAGTGACCGACCAGATAGTAGAACTGATTGGCTGCAAACCTGAAGACATTTTACTGGCCAGCGGCAAAAGCGGTATCGGTATTGAAGAAATTTTAACTTCTATCATTGAGCGTATTCCGGCACCCAAAGGTGACCCGGCTGCACCGCTGCAGGCTTTGATATTTGACAGTGTGTATAATAGTTTCCGGGGTATCATTGTGTACTACCGTGTTTTTAACGGCACATTGAAAAAGAATGACAAGATCAAGTTCAGCAATACCGGCCTGGAATACGGTGCCGATGAAGTGGGTATCTTAAAATTTGGTATGGCTCCCCGTCCCGAAGTGGCGGCAGGAGATGTGGGTTATATCATCACCGGTATCAAGAATGCCAAAGAAGTAAAAGTGGGTGATACCATTACTACAACTGTTAATCCTGCGCTGGAGGCCATACAGGGTTTTGAAGACGTG
>JANOGE010000053.1:0-8493 GCA_031414035.1 Chitinophagaceae bacterium
TCTCTTCCATAAAAGTTAAAAATTAAAAAGCGGTTATGATTTCGAACAAAAATATAAAACGACGAACTCCAGGTTCCCCTTTGGGGGTTAGGGGGCCTTCTTTTTAAATTCATAGGGATTGTATTCAATAAAATCGGCCACTTTAACGGTTACTGAAGTTACTTTACCATTCTCTACGGTAAAAGGGAAAATGGCCTTACTGAATTCCGGATCGCTGAAGGTTGCATAGAAGCGGTTGCCGCCCAGTGATTCTAGTTTTGAATACATATTCGGGTGGTGACTGAATTTCATTTTCAGTTCACCCGCTTCCTGCACCACGCTCATATTACCATACACATCGTTTGTATAATTCCCACAATAATTGGCTATGGGCAGTGCGGGGGCTAAATGCAGCGCAACAGAATCCATTATTTTTTTATCATTTTTTGCATCATTGTTCTTTTGCTGGTTATAGAAACCCAGATAAGCTTTGCTGTAATTCCGGTATGGCTTTCCAAGATAAGCATCGGCAATTTCCCATTTAAGGGCTTCATAAAAACTGTTCTGGTCGGTATTGGTAAAAACGATGATGCCTAATTTTTCTTCAGGCAATAATGTAACACTGGTAACAAAGCCATTTACACCACCGGTATGTGATACAATTTTTTTGCCACAGTATTCTTCCATGAACCAGCCAAGGCCATACAGGCTGAAGTGCCCGGTATTAAATTGTTTGCCACCATTGCCTAAAATAGAATGCGGCAACCAGGTTTGTGCAATAGCTGATGTTGGAATAACCTGTTTGCCGTCGTATTTCCCGCTGTTCAATTGTGCCATTACCCAATGGCTCATATCACTTACCGAAGAACCGATACTTCCTGCTGCAGCTAAATTATCAATTGAACAAAAAGGAATTTTTATCAACTTTCCCTCAGCCATGGTATGAGCGCTGCACCTGTTAACTGCATCCGGAAAATCTTTGCTTAATGCCAATGTGCTGCTCATGCGAAGGGGCGTAAATATTTTTTCTTTAAGGTAATCTTCCCATTGCAAACCCGATGCTTTGGGAATGACCTCGCCGGCAGTTACAAAGGCGGCATTGGTATAACCCCATTTGGTACGGAATGGATACGGTGCTTTTATGTGGCTCATCTTTTCTATCACTTCGGCTCTTGTAAGGTTGCTGGTCCAGTATGTAAAGTCTCCCTGGAAGGTTTGAAAGCCGATGCGGTGACAGAGCAGGTCTCTTATAATAGCCTGTTCACCGGCTGCTTTATTATCGAGCCTGAATTGAGGAATCCATTTGGTTACGTTATCATCAAGAGCTATTTTTTTATCTGCATCCAGCATGGCCAGTGCCGTTGCAGTAAAGGCTTTGGTATTGCTGCCGATCATAAACAGGGTATTTTCATCAACCTTATCGGTTCCGTTTAATTCCTTTACACCATAACCCTTCATTAAAACCACTTTGCCGTTTTTAATGATACAAACAGCAGCGCCTGGTATTTGCCAGTCGGCCAGCGCTTTATTTACAAAATTGTCTAAACTGTCTTTTACAAAAGAAGGGATGCTGTCATTTTGTGCAGCAACATGCAGGGTAATAAATATCACAGAAGATAAAAGGAGCTTTTTCATTTTAATATTTTGAAAATGAAAGTACTTCTCTTTTTTTATTTTTCAATATCGTTCTTTAACATATCCATTTTAAACAGGTAAGAAGCATTTAAGATGTACCTGTTAAAACTTATTTCATCGGCCATGCTGGCAAATTCATAGGTGGGGGTAAACCGAACCATAAACGTATCCAGCCGGGCCCCTTCCAATTGGGTGATCCTGCGTACAAAATTTTTATTAAAACGATAGTTTACAAATTTTTCCTGTTCCTGTTTTTCGAGCCTGGACCGAAAGGCTTTTAGCTGCCTGTTTCTTTTAAAGCGGAAAAGATTGATGATCTCATTAATATCGGCACCCACAGCACCATCGGGCGAAATGCCGGTTCGTATGGTTGGGTTTCTGAAATTATAAACATCAGCATAGGTTTGCCTGTTCTCGGTCGAATCCTGCCGGTAAGACCTTGTAAATACGATGACCTCTTTTAAGGTCCTGTATTTTGATCTTACCGTAACCCCTAAGGAAATATCAAAGCGGGAAGGGTCTGCCATATCTTTTACAGAAAATTTTTGTGTGGGTTTATCCAGGTAGATAAAAGTGAGTGAATCTTTTTCAGTAGCGGGTATCCGGTACCGGCCTATTGAATCTGTCAGGGTAAATTTTCCTTCCAGGTTTTCTACCTTTACATTCTCCACCGGGTTTGTTTTAGAAAAATCATAAACGGTTCCGCTCACGAACAGTTGTGCTGTTGATGTAACGGCTGAACAAATAAGAGAAAGAAACAGAAAAATTATTTTTAGATATGATCGCAAACGGGTAAAAATTAAGTGACGATAAAATTAAGTCAACAAATCGGCAACGTGGCTTACCCCGGTTGTTTTAACTCCGATTTTGTTTTTGTATCAGGTCTTCAATCACTTTTGGATAGTGTGTATGTTCCAAAACCTGAATTTTCTGCGCCAGTGATGCTGCGGTATCCTTTTCATCAACCGTGCATACGGCCTGGAAAATTATTTCACCATGATCGTATAATTCATCTGCATAATGAATGGTAATACCACTTTCTTTTTCTTTATTGGCGATAACCCTTTCATGAACCCGCCGGCCATACATTCCGTTGCCGCCATATTTGGGTAAAAGCGCCGGATGAATATTGATGATCTTTTTTGGATAAGCATTAATTAAACGGGCAGGCAGCTTCCATAAAAAACCCGCCAGAATAATAAAGTCAATATGGTGTTTTTGTAATTCAGGCAGATAATGATCGCCATTAAAAAATCTTTCTTTTTCTATTAATAATGAGGGGATACCTGCTTTTTCCGCAATGGTTAAAACACCGGCTCCCGGCTTATTACAAACAATTAATACAACTTTATAAACACCGCTTTTCGCTTCAAACTTCGCAACATTCTTCTCCATTTCCCTCCCCATGGGGGAGGATAGGTGGGGCCGGGCCAGGGATGCGGAGATTATCTTCCCGGCATTGCTTCCGGCCCCGCTGGCAAAAATGGCTACATTAAGAACATCCTTATGGCTTGTTTTAGCATGGCTTCTTCCGCTGATCTTTTTCCATACTTTAATAAGGTATTGTTTAAAGAATGAAAACTGTCCAAGGGGGATGCTGATCAATATTACACAAAGGGGCCAGAGCAGGGTTACTAATAAAAGATAAACGATGATCCAGGCAATACCCTTTTCTAAATTTGTAAAAAGCAGCAACTTTCTTGCGGCATAACCACAAAGGCTTCCACCCAAAGCAAAAGTGGCTATAATAAGTACCAGGTTGAGCCCATTAACCTTCCAGTGTGCCTTAAGTTTTTCAAACATTCGGCAAATGTGGATTAAAAAATTGTGAATTAATCAAACAATCTCCTGAAATTTCAATTCTATAAACAGTTTACAAATATATGACAATGAACGGCCGGAAACCATCATAATCTGCTGAAACTCACGCCAGACAAAGGAAAAAAAAAATTAACATTGTTGATATATTGTCAGTATCCTGCCTTATTTTTGCATCCGAATCAGGATATTTTTCCACATTAGCCCCGATATAACTGTATGAGTCGCTATAGAAAAATCTTTAAGAGAATACTGACCTCCCTTTTTTTCATTGCCTTTCTGTTCATAAATAATAAATCTTTTGCAGCCGATGGTGAAGCACTTTTCAAAGCCAATTGTGCGGCCTGTCATAAACCGGATAAGGATTTTACCGGTCCGGCACTTCAGGGCTGGAAAGACAGGGTGCCTTCCGGCGACTGGTTATATAAATGGATAGCTAACTCTGCAGATCTGAAATCAACTGATCCATATGCAAAAGAAATTTCGGCAAAGTGGAATAATGTAACCATGACTGCTTTTGGCAGCCAGCTCAAGAAAGAAGATATTGATGCGATAATGAAATATGTGGATGACTATAAACCACCGGTGGCTCCCACAACCAGTACGGGTCAGCCTCAGGGCTCCGATGATTCACTTCTGTATGGTATTTTAACCCTGGTATTAGCCCTTATAGCATTTATATTGTTACAGGTTAACAGTAACCTTCGCAAATTATCTGATGAAAAAGAAGGGGTATTGCATCCTGAGCCTGTACCATTCTATAAAAATAAATCGTATTTAATGGTGGGTATTTTACTGTTGTTTGGTGTAGGCGGATATTATACGATTGATGGAGCTATTGGCCTCGGCCGCCAGCAGAATTATCAACCCGAACAACCCATATATTATTCTCATAAAGTTCACGCCGGTACCAACCAGATCAGTTGCTTGTATTGTCATGGAGGCGCACAGGACAGTAAGCAGGGCAGTATTCCATCCGTTAATGTTTGTATGAACTGTCATATAGCCATTGATAAATATGAAGGCCCCGATAAACTGGTAAGAGAGAACGGAACAGCGGTGGACGGAACAGCAGAGATTCAAAAACTATATGCTTATGCCGGATGGAATACGGTAACCAAAAAATATAATGAAGATAAAAACGCAGATGGTATTCCCGACGGGGCAAAACCGATTGAATGGGTAAAAATTCATAACCTGCCCGATCACGTTTATTTTAACCACAGCCAGCATATAAAAGTGGGCAAACAACAATGCCAGACCTGTCATGGTAATATACAGGAAATGCCTGAGGTTTACCAGTTCACAGAATTAAGCATGGGCTGGTGTATCAACTGTCACCGGGAAACCAAGGTTGATTTTTACAATAAAGAAAATAAGACGGGGAATAAATTTTACAGCATTTATGAAAAATTCCACAACGATATAAAGAACCATAAAATGGACAGCGTTACTGTGGAAAAGATTGGTGGAACAGAATGTCAAAAATGTCACTACTAGAACAGTTCGCAGTCTGCAGTGGGCAGTCTGCAACATTAAATTTGAAATTGTACAACGAATAGGTTGTTGACTGCCAACTGTTAACTGCCAACTGTCAACTGAATATTATGAGTAAGAAAAAATACTGGCAAAGTTTTGGAGAACTGAATCAAACCGAAAATTTTCAGGAATCAGCCAAAAATGAGTTTAAAGAGGAACTGCTTCCTCTGGCCGACCTTGATGATAAGGGCATTTTAGATGCCAAAACCCCACGCAGGGATTTCCTTAAATATCTTGGATTTAGTACTGCTGCTGCTGCAGTAGCTGCCAGTTGCGAAGTACCTGTTCGTAAAGCGATTCCCTATTTGCAAAGACCGGATAATGTTATACCGGGAGTAGCCAATTATTATGCATCTACTTATGTAAATGAAGGGGATACGATCTCCGTTGTGGTTAAGCAAAGAGACGGAAGGCCGATAAAAATTGAAGGGAATGAATTATCAACGATCACCAAAGGCGGAACCAGCGCACAGGCACAGGCCTCCGTTTTAGATCTTTACGATAATACCCGTTTGCGCTACCCCATGCAAAAAGAGGGTAATGGATTTAAAGAAGTCACCAGCTTTGATGCCTTTGATAAAATGGTTGAAGGCGCTATGGCCGGGCTAAATGGTAAGCCTGTAGTTTTACTCTCATCATCATTAAATTCTCCTACTACTTTAGATATAATAAAAGAATTTTTAGCAAAATATCCGGGCAGCCGTCATGTACAATATGATGCCATAAGTTATAGCGGTATGTTATTGGCCAATGAAATCTGTTACGGGAAAAAAGCAATTCCATCTTATCATTTTGATAATGCAAAAGTAATTGTAAGTATTGGCGCCGATTTTTTAGGAACCTGGCTCAGTCCTGTTGAATTCAGCAATCAATATGCTCAAAAAAGAAAAGTGACCCCGATGGCTACCGGGATAAAGCCGGAATTGAGCAGGCATTATCATTTTGAAAGTATGATCAGCCTAACCGGTAGTAATGCCGATGACCGGTATACCCACAAACCATCCGAAACCGGGGCTGTAGCATTAACCCTGCTTTCAAAACTTGGTTTGGGGTTAGCTGCACCAAAACTTAGCGACCCTAAACTGCTTAAGGGAATTGAAAAAGCAGCGGAAGCATTAAATGCTGCTAAAGGAGAGGCCCTGGTCGTTTGCGGAAGTAATGACGTAAATATTCAGATGATCGTTAACGCCATAAATGAACAGATTGGCGCCAACGGCAAAACCATTAACTGGGCCATGACATCTAACTATAAAAACGGGATAGATGCAGATATGGTAAAATTGGTAGATGACATGAATGCCGGAACGGTTGGTGCTGTTTTGATCAGTGGTACAAACCCGGCTTATTCTTATGCCGACAGCAAAAAATTCAGGGATGGATTAAACAAGGTTATAAGTATTTCCTTTAATGGAACTATGGATGAAACAACGGAGCAGTGTAAATATATCATTCCTTCTCATCACTGGTTAGAGAGCTGGGGTGATGCTGAACCAAAAACCGGCTATATCAGTTTAATGCAGCCTGTCATCAATCCATTATTTAAAACAAGGGCATTTCAAACTTCGCTGATAAAGTGGAGTGCGGCCGCCGGTAGCCTGGTTATGGATTATGAATCATATTTTAAAACATACTGGAAATCTAAATTGGGAAGTGCAGATCTGTATGATAAAGCGTTGCAGGATGGTGTTATTGAACCTGTAACCATGCCTGTTGGGACCGGGCCTTTCAATGCCGGAAAGTTAAGCGAAGCAGCTGATGAGATTGCAGCCATAAAAACAGGGATAAATGAATTGGTTTTATATCAAAAAGTATCCATTGGAAATGGCAGCCAGGCCAATAATCCATGGTTACAGGAATTGCCTGATCCGGTTTCTAAAGTTACCTGGGATAACTACGTAATGATGAGTCCCGCTATGGCAAAATCATTATTGAATTTAGATGTAATGAACCAGGAATATGGTAACCAGAGTAATTACGAAGTTCATCCCGAAAAACCGGTTGTAAAAGTTACCGCCGCAAACGGCAAGTCAGTTGAACTGCCGGTTATTATTATTCCGGGAATGCATGCAGAAGTTGTTGCTATTGCATTAGGTTACGGAAGAGAAAGTGCAAATAAAGAAGCTACTGCTGATAATATCGGTAAATCGGCTAATGGTGCCGGTAAAAATGCATATCCTTTGATTGGTTTCAATGGAACCAATTCATTTTCATCTATGTGCAGGGTTGAAAAAACAGGCAGGTCCTATCCTTTGGCACAGACACAGGTGCATGGGTTTACGGAAAACCGCCCGGTTATATATGAAACAAATCTTAAAAGTTTTATTACTGATCCTGCTTCTGTCTTAGAAGAAATAACGAAAGAGAGAGAGGCCATAACCATTGGTGGCAGCAAAGATTTTGTAAAAGACGCTACCATTTATCCCGACTTTGAAAAGCCGGGGATCAAATGGGGAATGAGTATTGACCTGAATACCTGTACGGGTTGCAGCGCCTGTGTTGTTGCCTGTACGGCCGAAAATAATGTAAGCGTGGTTGGTAAAATGCAGGTACAACGTGCACATGAAATGCATTGGTTACGCATTGACCGGTATTTTACCGGCGACCTGGAAAATCCGGATGTAGTATTCCAGCCGATGCTTTGTCAGCATTGTGATAATGCACCATGCGAAAACGTTTGCCCTGTTGCGGCTACTAACCACAGCAGCGAAGGCTTAAATCAAATGACCTATAACCGTTGTATCGGAACAAGGTATTGTGCCAATAACTGTCCGTATAAAGTTCGTCGCTTTAACTGGCTGGATTATACCGGTGCCGATAGTTTCCCGGATAATCAAAATCCAATGATTGGAACTTATATGGATGAGTCTGTGTTGCAGATGAACGACGACCTGACAAGAATGGTTTTGAATCCCGATGTTACCGTTCGTAGCAGGGGCGTTATTGAAAAATGTTCTTTCTGTGTTCAGCGTTTACAGGAAACCAAACTGGAAGCAAAGAAACAACAGGATCCGAAATTGGTACGGAATGTAAAAACAGCCTGTATGCAGGCCTGTCCTACTCACGCCATCAGCTTTGGTAATGTTAATGATAAGGAAAGTGATGTGTATAAGATCAGGCATGTAGATCAGAAGCACCGTGCATTTTATGTAATGGAGCAGTTACACGTTTTACCTAATGTAAGTTACCTGGTAAAAGTTAGAAATACCGACAGGCATATAGGTGTTGAAGAAGAGAAAGGTATTGAAGTGAAGAAAGAAAAGGCACACGCATAAGTAGCCCCACTTATCCTTCCCCGGGGGGGGAAGAGATGACCGGAGGTTGTAGAGAAAGATTCGCTTAAATAAAAGTTGAATAAAAATAAAGAGCTGAAATGCCCGGCTGAGTAGCCAGTCGGACAGGCCTAATTACTAATATTGAAACAAAAACAAAAGCCTGGCCTCCCTTTCTTCAGGAATGGGATCGGAGTAGAGGCCGTTAATAACTCGATATGTCATTACTGAAATACGAATCGCAACTAAGGGA
>JANOGE010000054.1:0-9579 GCA_031414035.1 Chitinophagaceae bacterium
CTTTCTTTCCGTAGAAGGATCCGATTGTGGAATTGCAAATGTGAACCTGGGTACTTCAGGAGCAGAAATTGGCGGTGCATTTGGAGGAGAAAAGGAAACAGGTGGAGGTCGCGAATCGGGTTCTGATGCATGGAATGTATATATGCGCAGGCAAACCAATACCATTAATTATACAGATAAACTTCCCCTGGCCCAGGGAATTAAATTTAACTTATAAAGTTTTGCAAATAAAGATAAATGGTATGGCTTTGAAGGGCATACGATTTAATTTTGATCAAACAAATATTTGAATATGTTAAGGATTTCTGTAATTTTTATTGTTTTTCTGAGTGTACATCTTTCCTCCATTGCCCAGAAAGAAGAACTGCCGAAAGGATGGCATTTAATGGATAAAGAAGCCAATGGATATTACGGAGTAAGTGCTGATAAAGCATACCGCTTTCTTAAAAGCAAAAATCTTAAAAGCAAAACGGTTGTAGTAGCCGTTATAGATACCGGAATTGATACACTCCATGAAGATTTGAAACCGATACTTTGGATCAACCCAAAAGAAATTCCCGGCAATGGTCTTGATGATGATAAAAATGGTTATGCCGATGACGTTCACGGATGGAATTTCCTGGGCGGGAAGGATGGGAAAAATGTTAAGCAGGACAGTTTTGAAGGAGCCCGGATATATTATGGATTAAAATCAAAATGGGACAATGGCGGGATCAATAAAGAATCTTTAACAAAAGAGCAGGCCTATGAATATGAACTGTTTTTAAAAGCTAAAGTTGCCATTACCGGTAACAATAGTGACACAGAGGATGATGTGTTAAATGTTGATGTTCTTTCTTTAAAAAACCTATATACAGAATTGTTAAAGAGTGACAGTATTTTAAAAACAGCGATGGGGAAAGGCATTTATACCGGTATTGAGCTGGAAGGCTATAGCACTACATCAATGGAAGAAAAAAGAGCTAAGAGTAATCTTTTTGGATTAATGAAGGCCAATAACCTGACCGGTCAAACCAATAAAGAATTTATAGCGGGTTTAAATGAATATATTGAATATGCTGAAGGAGAGCAGAGAAAAGCGGAGGCAAAAAAATCACCTCCGGCAGAATTCAGAAAAAAGATCGTGGGCGATGATGAGAACAATATCAATGACCGCCATTACGGCAATAAGGATATCATGGCAGATTTTTCAATGCATGGTACACATTGCTCTGGTATTATTGCAGCGGCTCGTAATAATAATAAAGGCATGGATGGCATCGCCGATAATGTACGAATTATGATGTTACGTGTTGTACCGGATGGTGATGAACATGATAAAGATATCGCACTTGCGATACGCTATGCTGTTGATAATGGGGCACGGGTAATAAGTATGAGCTTTGGAAAAAGCTTTTCACCACAAAAGCAATGGGTGGATGATGCTTTTCGTTATGCAGAGAGTAAAAATGTGTTACTGGTTCATGCAGCCGGAAACAGTTCAAAAAATATTGATTCAACAGATAATTTTCCGAACCCGGTTTATTTAGATGGAAAAGGAAGAGTGAACAATATCATTACTGTAGGTGCCAGTGGTGATCCTAAAGGAGGAGGTTTAGCTGCCGCTTTCAGTAATTACGGAAAAAAAAGTGTTGATGTATTTTCCCCCGGAGTTCTTATATACTCAACCCTGCCCGGCGGAAATAACTATGGTAATTTACAGGGTACCAGTATGGCAGCACCCTTAGTTGCCGGTATTGCTGCATTAACATTAGGATACTTTCCTTCCCTGTCTGCCAGGCAAATAAAATATGTAATTGAAACATCTGCTCAAAAACCGGAGTTTAAAGTAACCATGCCGGGTACAGATGAAACGGTTGACCTTACTGATATTTCCAAAACAGGAGGCATCGTTAATGCTTTTGAAGCCGTTAAACTGGCATCTACCCTGAAAGGCGAAGTAAAAAATGAAAAAGAAAGGTTACCCAAACCTAAAATGGTAAAGAATAAGAAAGGTTAAATACCTTGTACTGAAACTTACAACTAAATGATTTCATCATGGCAAAACCATTACTTACCAGTTACCCTGTTTACTTTCAAAATTATATTAACCAGGTGCCGGAAGAAAACCTGTTAACAGCATTTAAAAATCAATGGACTGTTATTAAAGAATTATTATCAATGATCACGGAAGAAAAATCTTTATATGCATATGAAGACGGGAAGTGGACATTAAAAGAAATGCTGCAGCACATGATTGACACGGAAAGGATATTTAATTACAGGGCATTGTGTATAGCCAGGAAAGAGAGTGTTTCTTTACCCGGGTTTGATGAAAATGATTACGCGGCCAATTCAAATGCCAACCAAAGGAGCTGGCAGGATTTAGCAGAAGAATTTTTAGTGGTTCGTAAGGCAACAGAAATATTGTTTACCAGCTTTAATGATGATGTGCTTGAATTTTCGGGTGTATCAAATAATAATCCGGTTACCGTTAAAAGCCTGGGCTTTATAACGATCGGTCATTTTTATCATCATAAAAAGGTGATGGAGGAAAGATACCTGTAAATTTTACCACTTCCATCAATATAATAAGGATCCCCAAACTTTATAAAGTTTGGGGATCCTTATTATTTACTAATCCTGATTATTATCTTTTCACTATTTTTTGAGTGATCACTTCACCTCCGGACCTGAACTCCATCACATATAATCCGGGAGCCATCCTTTCAAGGTCTTTTACGATCACCATATTATCACCGGGCTGCAGTGTTACACTCCGTTTTAAAACTTCCTGTCCGTTCATACTGATAAAACGTATGGTGCTGTTCTCTTCTTTTGAACTTTTTATCTGCAACTTGATATTGTTTGTAAATGGATTGGGATACACGGTTAAATGGCTCATTACTATCGAACCATCCAGCCTGAGTGCAACAACCTGGCTGAAAGATATCTTACCATCAATATCTACTACCCGCATACGGTAATACAGGATCATTGAAGTTATGTTTGCCAGAGCATCGGGATAGGTATAATTTTTAGTTAAGGAAGTTGTGCCATACGCTGATACGGTTCCCATCCTGTAAAAATTAAGTCCATCAACACTCCGTTCTATCTCAAAATGATCACTATTGGTTTCCGAAACTGTTGTCCATCTTAATACTGCATCGTTATTTTCTTTCTTAACGGTAAATGAGGTCATTTTAACCGGCAAAATACCACCTGCAGCTATATTAGCGGTTCCGTCATCCACAAATTGATCTCCAAAAACATTTTCGCCTGTTATACGGGCTGTATTGGTTACCGTTGATAATAAAGGCACTACAGAAGGGGTGATCACCTTGAATCGAAGTGTATAACTTTCCCCGGACTGTAAAGTACCTCCCGAGCTGCTTGTACTTCCGGTGCCAATATAGAATTTCACATAATTCTTACCGTTGCTGGTCCCTTTAAATGCAAAGTCAGCATCGGCTGCATCGCTTTGTACAGAGTTATTTGAAAAGCCGGGACAGTTAACCACGATCAACGAACCGGGAACATAAGTAACATTTGACGGAATGGTATCAACCACCGTACAGTTTAAAGCATTGGCCTGACCAATATTTGATCCGGACAAGGTATAGGTTAATTCCTCGTTTACCTGCAGTTGGTTGAATGGCGAAAGCGCATCACTAACTGTTTTATCTAAGATGATATCCGGGTCTTTGGCTTTAATGGTAAATGCGAACACACTTGGGAAATACTGATCAGCTTCTGTTCCGAATTCAATATTAACCTGGGTGGCGTTTACAGGAATACCATAACCGGTACCAACTTCCTTTTCATCAATATCAATACCCATCTGGTTTAAAAAGTTCGGGTTTTTAGTACTGATATGGGCACCGTTTTTTGAAATGGTACCATTCCAGAAATTAGTTGTCGGGTTTACGCCGTTTGAAACAGCATTGCCGTTAACTTTGATATAATCACCATTGGGATTACCGTTTGAAGCAGCAAGGTTTGCGTCACCTTCCCAGGCTACGGTGGTCATATAGGCATCAGAAGCCAGAACCGGTGAACCGGGCGCATTCAGACCCGTTAACAAGATTGACTGAGTTGTTGAATTTCCACCACTGTAAACCTGCATAAAACCATCATAAACCCTCACACTTGAATAAGTAACTGCAGGATTCTCATACACCACCACCAATGCCCAGCCACCAAAGTTACCCCCGTTGGAAGAACCTGTGGCCACTGTAATATTTGCCACGGTATATGTTCCTGCTCCATTTGTGCTCACAATATTGGTTACATCAATATAAGATTGGTAAGCTGAATCTTGCCCGTTGATGACGCTTTTATCTACCTGGCTTACCGGTGCAACTATATTTGTATATGAACCAGATGTTCCTTTACGGATTTTTACGGTTCGCAAATTTATATTACCGCTGCCACCTGTACCACCATCGATCCTGCCACCCCAATAAAGGCGTGCATACTTAATAGAATTTGATCCTGCAGGCATCACCAGGTCGGCTGAAGAAGAATTAAATGTTGCATTAGGAATATTTCCTTGCAGGATCATGTCATAATAAAAATCCACCGTACTGCTGGTGCCCTGGTACAATGCCACTGCGATCTGGTTATTACCATTGGCAAAACTTGAACCCGGAATATCAATTATAAAATCACCATCAGTATACTCCCTGTTGCCACTTGGGTTTGTTCCATAAACCACGGTGCCTGATGGCATATTCATCCTTGCCACTTCCACACCGTTCACATACACCACGGCACCGTCGTCATATTTTGTGGTTAAGGTAATGGTGGAATACTGAGAAGGGTTGGTTATGTTGATATCCCTTCTCAGGTAATAGGTCTCCCTGTTTGTTTGAGAAGGAACGTTTACGCTGGGCTCATTATAACCAAACGCACCAATGTTATTGGCGGTATTGGTCCAGTTGGAAGCATCGTTATATGCATCCTGGGTCCAGTTTAAACCCGAAACATTTGAAGGAGCAGCGACGTAATTATTCACCGAATAATATCTCCACATACCACCGTTCAATAAAAGGTCACTTGTAACGGCACCGCCATCAACATCCACAAACTGGATATTTGAATTGTCGTTGCCATAAGCACTGGAGCGCCCATTGCTGTATGATCCCGAACCGCTCATACTGAAGTCGTTCATAGCAGTCGTATTCACGGTACCGCTACTGCCACTGCCACTGGTATAAATTGCAGTAATGGTATTGCCAAAAATGGTATGCCCCCCATGTAAATTGTCGGAAAAAACCGGGCCGCCATAGGGCCTTACTACCTGGGCATTTGCAGAAGGAGATGTAGTAAAAAGGGTAATTATTACCATACTACACATAGATACGATTGCTCGTAATGAGGTAAAAGTTTTCATTGTCTTGTGGTTTAGAAGTTAAATATGCGGTAAGGCATATAGCTTTTACAGGACATTCAGTAATGCGTTACATCACCAAGACAACCTTTCAGTAGATATTAAAATAGGAGAATTTCTAAAGATACGTGGATTGGGTAAGCGAATCTTGAATAAGAGGTATCACAAAGGTATAATTTGTTTTATTAAAATTCAAAGCTTTTTGAAAGATTTTTTTTTCTGCAGCTGAAATTTCTGCTTTCTGTCTTAGTTATCAGCTTATTAGTTTACAAAATCAGACATAAATTATTAATAATAAAAAATGCCATAGTACAATTTTACTATGGCATTTTTTAATATTATGAATTGTATATTAAATCAATTACTCCTTGCAGTGGCACTCTGGATGATCATAGTATTCATCACTTTAACGGTTTCATCTATATAAATATCGTTACTTAATATTTTCAGCCACTGGTTGTTTTTTTCAATCTTTTCTTTTGCCGCATTAATAACAACGGTATCGGTTGCTATATTCTTCACATTCATTTCCTTTTTCATTTTATACAGGTCATCGAGTTCTTTAGCCATCGCCTTTAACTGTTTTTGTTCTTCTTTATACTTATTGATATTCAGTGAATATTCTTTATCATTTAATTTTTCGAGCCATGCATTATTTTCTTTTATTTTACTAAAGGTTGAACTTTTGGCTATTTGAATACCGCTGGCAGCAATAACTGCATCATTACTGATGGTACTCGTCCAGGGTTTAAAATCCGCTTTTACTATTTCATCCCAGGGTAATGCTGCTGCATTATCTTTCTCACGGAATTTTAAATGCTCATATTTATCAGGTATTATTATATCCGGTGTAACGCCTTTTAATTGTGTAGCCCCGCCATTTACCCGATAATATTTCTGGAGTGTTAATTTTACATAACCCAGGTCTTCGGTATTTCGGTTTGAAAAAACAGGGTTTTCACTTTCCGGATTTAGTGGAATAGTACGCTGCACTGTTCCTTTACCAAATGTAGAGGTACTGCCAACTATGATACCCCGTTTATAATCCTGTATGGCTGCAGCAAATATTTCGGAAGCGCTGGCACTGAATTCATCAACCATTACGGTTAAGGGGCCAGTGTATAAAATACTTTTATCTTTATCCTTCCACTGGTAGGGTTTATCTTCACGTCCTTTCACAACACAAATAGGGCCTTCTTCAATAAATAACCCAGCCATCTTTACCACTTCCGGTAATGACCCACCCCCGTTACCACGTAAATCCATAATAATACCTTCCACGTTTTCTGCTTTCAGTTTTTGAATTTCTTTAGCTACATCTTCAGAACATTTTGATCCTTCAGGGTTGGCAAAATCAATATAAAATTCGGGCAAATAAATATACCCGATCTTATGATCGCCTTTAATAATGGCGCTTTTAGCAAAAGTATCTTCAAGTTTTATCTCATCACGCAGTAAAGAAATCACTTTTACTGATCCATCCGCTCTCCGGATGGTAAGTCTTACTTCTGTTCCTTTTTGTGCCCCGCGTATCAGTTTCACGGCATCTGTAGTAGAGTACCCGGTAACATCTACCGGTTCAGCAATTCCCTGGGCTATTTTAATAATTTCATCTTCCACTATTAATTCACCACCTTTCCAGGCCGGACCACCCGATATTAATGAAGCAATTTTAATTTTTCCGTCATCCTCTTTTAACTGGGCGCCAATACCATAGAAACTTCCTCTCATCCCTTCATCAAATGAGCGTTTGTCAATGGGAGCAAAATAATCGGTATGCGGATCCATAGTGCCGGTAATGGCATTTACAAATGTGCTGAAATTCTCATCATTATTATCCCGTGTCTTTTTAGTAGCAAAAAATCTTTCTATCTGTTTTCTTACTGCATCCCTGGCTTCTCTTTCCAGAGTAGAATCTGCCTTGTATTTAAAATTTTCCTTTTCTTTATTTTTTTCCCTGTCAAACAACATGGTTGAATACCTGTCCAGGGTCAGGTATTTTAGCCTTTTTCTCCAGATATCTTTCCGTTCGGTTTCTGTTTTAGGATTGTTAAGTTTTTCCCTGTCCAGCAGTACCGTTTCATCTTTCGTAAAATCAAATGGCTTAGCCAGTATCTCGTTATATAAAACGGCTGTTTCATTCAAACGCTTTAAATACACTTCATTAACCGCAAAAAAGGACATCAGTTCAGCACCATGAATTTCATCATCGATCTTATTCCTGTATTTTTCAAAATCATCTATATCCTCCTGAAGAAAAATATTTTTATCATTGTCCATATCTTGAATGAATTTTTTCAAAACCAGTTTGGAAAAATTGTCGTCAATCTTTTTAGGACTGTAATGCCCCTGTTCCAGTAACACCCCAACCGTACGGATTATTTTTGTATACTTTGATTTTGGATTATCATAATCGGATCTGCCCTGTGTTTGGAAGGCTAAAAAAAGGCTTGCCGTGGTAATCACCAGAATTACCGGAATAATTTTTTTGCTCATCATAAATTTTGCAATTTTTTGCATGTTGTAAAAATAACGGAAAAACGCCTGTTTACACTTATACTAAACGTATCATTTTGAATAATGTTTTGTTAAACCACTTCTTTGGAAATCAGTAAGCCCGGCCGGATGGTACAGAAGTGGATGAACGGTAAAAAACATCATTTAGTATGTTTAAATTAAGTACAGGTTAAAATTTTATGCAAAAAAAAAGCCCGGTTTAAAAAACCGGGCTTTTTTTTGGGTAATCGAGGGGGCTCGAACCCCCGACCCTCAGAATCACAATCTGATGCTCTAACCAACTGAGCTACGACTACCATTTTGAAAATCACCCACCGGATGAACTCCTTAAGGACCTGCAAAAATAAAGGAAAATGCTACGCCTTCAAAATTACATTTTGAATGGCCTCTTTAAATCGTTTTCTTTGCAACCCATAAACAAATCAAATGCATTGGATACAATATATTTTACCCATTCTTTTATCCTGCTTCACCGGTTGGGTAACGGCATGGATCGCTGTTAAATTTCTGTTTCATCCCCGTAATCCAATTTCCTTACCCGGATTTAAACTCCAGGGCATTATTCCAAAAAATCAACAGGCAATAGCACAGCAATTAGGACAGATGGTCAGCAAAGAGTTTTTATCCTTTTCAGCTTTAAAGGATAAAGTTACAGACCCTGAAAACCTGATGAGGTTAAAGCCGGAGATCGAAAACCACATTGATATTTTTTTGCGGGAAAAATTAAAGGACACATTTCCGATGCTTTCGGTGTTTATTGGCGATAAAACCATTAACCAGCTAAAAGCCGCTTTTTTAATGGAACTGGAGAGCCTTTTTCCGGTTTTAATGAATAGTTATATGGCCAGGCTTGAAAAGGATATTGACCTGGAAAAACTGGTTACCGGAAAAATATCCAGTTTTTCTTTAATAAAAGCAGAAGAGATCTTGAACAAATCGGCAAAAAAGTTGTTTATGTATTTTCAGCTGATGGGTGCTTTTATTGGTTTACTGACAGGGGTTTTACATATTTTTATTAATATGCAAGCATACTACTGACAATTTGTTAGGTATCTATCCTTCTCCAACTTTATTCTACCACTCATCATCTTACCTTATGAAAAACCGGATTTATAAGAAGTACTTTGCCATTAATTAAATTTTATTAAATAACCAGTCCACATAAGATGAACACGATTAAATTTTTTTTATTTTTCGCTTTTTCCTTAAGCCTTTCTTTTACCTATGCCCAAATGCCCGGTGGCAACCCCCGTGCTCAAATGGGTGGGCAAAATATGAACCTTGGCCATTTTTACGGCAAGATCGTGGACAGTGCTACCGGTAAACCGGTGGAGGCGGCATCTATACAACTTATACAAAGCAAGTTTGATTCTGTAAGCAAAAAAAGAAAAGATGTAATAGCAGGTGGAATGCTGACCACTAAAAAAGGAGAGTTCAATATGGAAAACCTTTCTATCATGGCCAGCTATAAATTAAAAGTAACGGCCATCGGTTTTAAGACCATAGAAAAGAAAGTTAATTTTGACATGAACATGGGAGCTGCTAAAAACGGAGACTACACCAGCATGCTCAGTGGTGTAGATAAAGACCTGGGCAATATTAAGCTGGAAACAGATGCCCTGCAACTACAGAACGTAACCGTTACTTCCAGCAAGTCATTACTGGAAATGAAAATAGACCGTAAAGTGTTT
>JANOGE010000055.1:0-1614 GCA_031414035.1 Chitinophagaceae bacterium
CCAATGGCCGCCTGAATAGCGGTAAGCACCCCTATATGGTTCCCATTCTTCGTTAATCCATACATATACCGGGCCTGGTTGCGAAGGACGTACAATAACGGGAACAGGTGGCCGTATCGGTACATATACATACACCTGTGCAAAAGAGGAATCATATACAATAATGAACAGTGTTGCAAATAGCATTAGTTTAAATGACATTTTTTTCATAATTAAATATTTTACTGAATAAATATTTTTAATTCCTGATTCTATTACAAAATTTGCTGTTTCCCGATTTTAAATTGTTACAGCATTCCCGTTTAGATTTACAACATTCATACATGCCCTCCACATATTCACTACAAATACAACATGTGAATACTATAACACAATTACATTATTGTATAAGATAAGCCTGTATAAAAGGTACAACTTTGCATTGTTCAAGTAAGCATCACGACCGTTCCATTTAATAATAATGTACCGGGCAATAAAAAAGCGGTGATGCGATATTGATAAGTAACAAATGAAATAAAAATTAAATCATTATTAAAACAAACCATTATGAAATTATTATTAAGTGTAATGATCACCGCAATTATACTCACCGGAACTGCAAATGCACAACAGGTAAATTTCGGGATCAAAGGCGGATTAAATGTTTCAGATATCCATCTCAGCAATGGGCCTGATTATGATCCCGTTGTTGGTTTACACGCTGGGGTGCTGGCCCATATTCACCTTACAAAAAGGTTTGCTCTGCAACCCGAAGTATTTTATTCAACCCATGGAGCCCATTATAAAAACGGACCCTTTGATACAAGATATAACCTGGGTTATATACAGGTACCGGTATTGCTTCAGTATATGTTCCTGAACGGATTGAGGGTTCAGGCAGGCCCGCAACTTGGATTTTTAGTTCATGCTAAATCCAAAACAGGCAATATAAAAGAAGATTTTAAGAACGACCTGAATACCGTAGATTTTGGTTTGGCTACAGGCGCCAGTTACCAGGTTCCAAATACCGGTTTTGGTTTTGATGCCAGGTTTAATCTTGGATTAAGCGAAATCAACAAAGATGGAAATGTTAAATCAACCAACAGGGGATTTCAACTGGGTATTTTTTATCTTTTCAATAAAAAATAATTTAGTTACTATATAATAAAGGGGCAATCATTGTTGCCCCTTTATTTTATTGGATCTATGTCCTGTATAAAATGTAGCTTGAGTATATCAAAATATGGAAGACTTTAAAGTTGTTATATTAATTATGGCTGTTCTTATTGGCATAACGGCTATTGCCAATAAAAGAAAATTACCATTTCCGGTTCTGCTGGTTTTTGCCGGCCTGCTTATTGGTTTTATTCCGCAAATGCCCGGGTTGGCATTGGATCCTGATGTTGTTTTCCTGATCATCCTGCCACCACTTTTGTATGATGCAGCTTCAAAAACGTCCTGGCTCGAATTCAAAACTTCTTTCAGGCCCATATCCGCCTTAGCTATTACACTGGTTTTTTTTACTACGGTTGCTGTGGCTGTTACGGCGCATTATATGATCCCTGGTTTTACCTGGCCGCTTGCATTTGTATTGGGCGCAGTTGTTTCACCACCGGATGCGGTTGCTGCATCAGG